>NZ_CP040278.1 GCF_013393905.1 Nostoc sp. C052 | reverse complement strand
GACTCATACTTTCATAAAATTGCGGAATTCCGTAAACGCGATTCCGAACAAGATTGACAAGCTGGGTTAGACTGTTCTTGATTGCGTTTTACGCACCAATCGACAATTCCATGAATCACAGTTGATGTCTTGCCAGTGGCATCCATCCAAGCCCTTAACTGAGTTAAGGTAATCTCTTTTTTTCCAGCTTCAATCAAACTAACAATACTGCGATTCATTGTCATGTGTACTGCTATTTGGTCGGCTAATTCCTTTTGTGACAATCCTACTCCTTCTCTGGCAATACGCAATTCATCGCCAAGGATTTCATTGGTACTCCAACCAGAGCGATCGCGTCGCACGATTGGTTCTTCTAGCGGAAGATGATGAAACATTTTGTGCTAATTTTCATGCATAATGTTATTTGTTTTAAATAATAACTGTTTTTTTTATATCGTAAGTAAGCATTCCTATCCATTTTAGGAAGTATTACTAACTGGTAAAAATGAGCAAACAAGGATTTAATCAGATTCCAACAGATGAAGCAGTACCCAACTCCTCATCTGAAATTGATGCTAGAGCTATTGATATTGGCACTCTAAAATACGAAACTTTTACTTTAGAAGACTATAACGCCTCTAATTTGCCGGAATTGCCAGTCGGGATATTTTTAACAAATGCTGAGGGAGTTGAAAGCAGGTTAAGAACAATCAAACTGCGAGACAATATTGATACAGGCGATTTTGACTTGTTTTTAGCGGAATTAGATCCCCAAGAAGGGGATAATCCCAAAAAAACAGTTGACACTTTAAGCAACTTCTTGGGAGGAGGGAGAGCGGCAAAAAGCGGATACCACTTAGGAGCAGTTGAAGCTATTGGCGATATTCCTGTTAAGGAATTGGCTCAACAGTTGGGGTATGCAGAAACAGCAAAGGTATTCTCTGGGATGTATTTGGGCGATGTCGCCGCTTTAATGTTTGCTGTTAGGTTAAAAACGGCAGGGAAAGATGTGGCAGTAGATAGAACGTGTCCAATTCCTCAGTGTCAAGAGCGATGTCGCTCGATTGAAAACCTAGACCCAATCAAAGTCAAGTCTTTCCCCGATTTGACCAAAAAACCTCTATTTAAGTTGGTGCTTCCTCGCGGAATTGTCACCCCAAAAGCCAAAATCAATAATTTGTACTTAGAGCCTTTAAAACTGCACCAGCTAGGGCTGTTCCTGGGAGGGGGAACTGTTCCTGACGTTGAAATGCTCAAAGCAATGGTCGCCGAAATTCCAGAGATTGACTTTGGTGGCACTAAAAAAGTTAGACCATTTACCAACGAGCTATATCGCTCGATGACTCAAGAAGATATTTACGCCTTTAGAGAGGCAATTGCCCAAATCCAGCCTGGGCCAACAGCAGTGCTTCCAGTAATTTGCAATTGCGGACAAGAAGAGTTTCAACATCAATTGAACTGGGCAAGAATGCCCCGTGAGTTCCTTTATAAGACTCAAAAGCTATTGACTATAGACAATTGAGGACTAAATTTATTTGGAGGAGTTCTTTCTCCTCTAACATCAATTCAAATTAATGAGCGTATTAAAGTGGCTACACCATTAGAATATATTTTAGAGAAAATTCTCCCGGAAGTAGAAACTGCTATTACAGATAGCGCTAAACGCCAGAATCGAATTTACAATATCTCTGTGAGTTTGAAGCAAGGTAGCGACAATGCAGAGATGAAAGTTATCCAGAATAAAAGCTTGCCTCTACTGAATTTAACTTCAGGGTTAGAGACAGAAACCACTAGAATTACTCGCGAAGAGACTTCCCAAACGGCAATAGAAAAAGTCAAGTTGGACATAGCGAAATTACTCGATTGCCATTCTGAAGATAGGGGGAAAACTTCTTTGACCATGACGATCCGGGAAGGAGCTTACACGTCTAGCGAATGGGATTTTGTTGAATATCGGTATTTCCGAAAAACTGGAAACAATGCCAAAAGACGACAAGGCTTTCAAGTTAAATAATCATGGATGCCACCAGACCCTTAAAAGCACCTAACACAGCCATTCCCAGTTCAGGAGTAACTTCTGCAAGCCCTCAAATTACTCCCCCAATTGACCAAATCATGAAAATATCCCCAGATTTCGACCGAAGGAATGTCGAGAAATACTGGGGATTGATTGCTAAAGAAATGGCTAGCAAAGGATTAACTAGCAAAAATCAAGTAATTGCAATTTGTGCAACCATCTGTGCAGAAACCACTACTTTCGCTCCTATCAAGGAAGCGGGCAGGTATTTTGAGTACGATCCTTTTCGTGGAAGAGGGTTTGTGCAACTTACTTGGAAGGAAGACTATTTGGCTGTGGGCAAGGCTTTGGGGCTAGGAGACAAGTTAATCCGCGACCCCGATATGGCAATGGAACCAGAATTAGCTGCAAAAATTTTGGTTTGGGAATGGATGCGAGGATACAACGTTTCTAAGTATGCAGAAAAAGGTGATTTTGCTAATTGTCGCAGTATTATCAATCGCGGACATCCCAACAAAATTCACCAAACAACTCAATCTGGGACAGTAAAATTCCATGCCGCAGTCAAGCGAGGATTGCAGTTTGTGACAATGGGCATCGATGGTAACACCATTGGAAGTGTGCCTTTGTCTGGTGATTACGGCTTGGGATGTGTGGATACTGGCAGCGGCGGAAGCAGGGTTTTATCTGGATTAAACCCTGGCTCTCAAGGAGACGCTTTAGCTTATGCTCTTGGCATCCATGCTCTTGATAATCAGCGATCGCATATATTCAAAGCTCAATTAGATGTAGCTTCCCTACCACAGATTCTCGATCTCGACGCTCAGACAACATTTGAAGGTAAGGGGTTGGGCGAGGGTCTGGACGGAACTTACACCGTTGATGAAATCACTTTTTATTTTGGCAGAACCTTAACTGCCGATATCGTAGCTTACAAACCCGATCCAAACGCATCTCAACCACAGGTATTTTTACATGATGCCAATACTGCACGACCGATTGGCGACAATTCTCCCACCCAGCCAATAGCAGCAGGAGAAATCCCCGGTAAAATTTATGCAGCAGCAATCCAAGCCAGAGGAAGCGATACGTCCAATGGCCCAGATGGCGGGAAAAATGCTTGTGCCTTTGCTGTGAATAAGTTTTGTCTGTTGCCCGCAGGTCTGAAAATGATTGGCTCTGCCGTTCCTCCTTATGGGGTACCAGTAAGTGTTGCAGCTTGCGAAACTGCGCTCAAAGGTGGCAGGGGAAAGCTAATTACCAGAGCAGAAGCTGTGCCTGGGGATATCTGGGTTCAAAGCGATCGCCATATTGGAATTTGCGCGACAGCTGGTTGCACTCGTGTTCTTTCCAATTCTTCTAGTAAAGCTAAGTTTCAATGGGAAGATGCCATTGAAAAAGTCAATTCTTTCTACGGTAATTCTCCAGAAAAAATTTATCGAGTTTTAAATTAACCTGATGCTATCATCTATATTTTTCTCTAGAGTTGAAGCAGTTGAAGATGGGATAGAAGGTACAACCTTGACCCTAGCATCTTCCCCACTTCCTCCGGGAATTAGCTACAAAGTCATTGGCTACTGCCAAATAGATAACTACACTTTAATTAAATGGCAGCAGGGGGATGAAGAAGAGTATTTTACTGGCGAAACCCTTTGGCAAGATACTACACCCATTGCCAGCACTGGTGGAGCATTGGAGTTGTATACTTCTCAACTAGAGGAAGGTAAAACTGAGTATCCTCCAGATAGAAGTGTCTGGAGTCGGGTTGATAGCAACGTAGGAAATTATGGACTTTCTTCTATCGTCGCGATCGCGCTTAGAAGTTCAGAAAATACAGTATATTTTTAATCGGATGAAAGAAAAATATATAATTAAATTTACCTCCTCGCGCCTATATCTCAGCACCAAAGGAGCAATGACTGACAAGCTCGAAGAGTCAAAATTATACGAAACTCAAGAATCAGCCGAAAATGCAATCAAAACATCAATCCGTGCCCCGACTGAAATTATTCCAGTACTGGCAAAAAGTTTTATCTTGCTCAAAGACAAAATCAAGAGTCAACAAAAAAGCGAATTTATTAAAAGGTACTACGAGTCAATCGCAAAATTACAAAAAGAATTAGGCGTGACTATGCCTGCCTGGGAAGAACTCTCACCAGAAAATTATTTGAAGTTAGAACAAGGAGTTGCTGGACTGATTAAAGAATTTAGCTATTTTATCCTTTTACAATTACAATTTAAAGACAGGTGAACTCCGGAACCAGGAAAACATCGGTTAACGGTGCTGGCGAGGGAACCTGCTATAAACTAATATTTTTATCTGATTTCGCGGAAAACCCCATGCTCTTAGCTTGGGGATGGATAGCGGTCTACGGAGCGGAGCGCAGTAGACAATCATTCTTTGCCGCCTGATTGCTCTTTAATATAGTCTTTAACTATTTCCAATGGCGCTCCTCCACATGAAACTACGCATTTAGAGTCATGCCATAGTTTAACTTTTTCACCCCAGTAAAACTTACCTATTTCTGACTTGTATTGTTGTCTTAAAATCCTGCTAGAAGCAGATTTAAGTGAAGCCATCAAATCAGAGATATTGTTGTCTGGATGTAGGTTTACGAGTAAATGCACATGATCAGGCTCCCCATTAAATTCTTCAAGGATGCACTGATTAGCGGTCAATACCCGCACGAAAATAGGTTCCATATCTGCAAGCATAGCTTTTGTAAAAACTAACCTACGGAACTTAGTTACAAAAACCATGTGTAAATGAATATCAAAAACTACGTGCGCTCCTTTCCTTAAACTATTTCTGTTCACTTCGAGTCAAGCCTTAAATCCGTGATATAGTATTCAGAGTAACACATTTAAGTGGTTCGACTCATGCCGTATGGTTGCCAACAAATACTATTAAATCCTGACGATGATTTGAAGGCAATTTTAGAGTTTTTGTGTAGTGAAGCGACAAAACTCTCTAATTGCGGAACGTACTATGCGCGTCAACTTTACTTTAAAACGGGTAAATTCCCTAGCAAATTTGATTTAAACAATGAGCTATCCAACAATATTCACTTTGCAGCAATGTACTCTCAAGCAGCACAACAATGCTTAATGAGTGTGGCAGAGTCATTTAAATCGTTTGTGGGGCTACTTAAGGGGATAAAAAACGGTACTGTAACGCAAAAACCTAAGCTTCCGGGTTATCGAGATGGCGGATTAAGTTTGGTGACATATCCGGCTCAAGCTATAAAACTAAACCCTAAGGGGCTGCGATTCCCTCTGGGTAGTAAGGTTAAAACATGGTTTGGAATAGCAGAGTTTTACTTACCAATGCCATCTAACCTTGACCACAAGCAAATTAGAGAGTATCGAATTCTCCCTAGAAACGGTGAATTCTATCTTGAGCTTGTCTACAAACTTCCGACCATTCAATCTGGCGCAGATTTCAGCAAGTGCCTTGGCATCGATCCAGGACTTAATAATTGGTTAACCTGCGTCAGCAATGTTGGTACATCTTTAATAGTGGATGGACTGCATCTTAAAAGTTTGAATCAGTGGTACAACAAACGAGTGTCTGTTCTTAAAGAGAATCAACTACAAGGATTCTGGAGCAAACAATTAGCTCTTATCACCGAGAAACGAAATAGGCAAGTTAGAGATGCGGTCAACAAAGCTGCTCGACTAATATTAAATCATTGTCTTGACAACAATATAGGAACAGTTGTCTTTGGGTGGAATGAAGGTCAGCGCCAAAACATCAATCTTGGCAGCAAGACCAATCAAAAGTTTGTGCAAATTCCTACTGCTAGGCTGAAAGGTAGAATCGCTCAACTCTGTCAACAATACGGATTAAGGTTTGAGGAAACAGAAGAAAGTTACACCAGTAAAGCAAGTTTTTTAGACTCTGATTTGCTACCTACATTCGGCGAAAAACCTGAAGGGTGGAAAGAGTCTGGTAAACGAGTTAAACGTGGTTTGTATGCTTGTGCAAATGGTACAAAAATAAATGCTGATTGCAACGGCGCAGCAAATATTTTAAGAAAAGTAGCGGTGAAGCTTGGGTTAGACCTAAGTAGAATCAGTAGCGGTGATTTGATAGCGCCCTTAAGAGTCCGTTTCTGGATTTCTTAAGAATCCCCATCCGCCTATGCGGTGGGGAGTATCAATGACGTTCAACCCCAAGGAATCGAATCGTCATCCTCATCTCCATAACTTTGATTAAACCCACTAGATACAGTAGCCATAGGTCGTGTAGATGGAGCGCCAATTGCTGTTTCTTTACCAAAATCTTTGTGTTTCTCAAAATTCTCGGTAATTATGTTTGATTCTGGCGTTCCATTTCGGATCAAATATTGCGATAAGTTTGTTGCAGTTGGATGTTCGTAATCTGCAACTGTAGCGATCGCAAAAGTATTATCGCCAACAACTTTTTCTTCACAATCAAATATGGGACAAAAAATTCCATGAGCATAAAAAAGCTGGCCTTTTCCAGAAGGCTTCTGCTCACGGAAACTAGAATATGCAGTTTGCAAATCGTAGGCAAACCCTCCAGATAACATGCCCCGATCGTAGGCGGCATAAGCTTTATTGAAGCTAGCACCAGAAGCACCACTCAAAGTTATTTGTAATGGTTGTTCGTGGAGCAATGCTCCATTGGAGCCAAATAAAAATATCACGCAACGATTATATGTTTTATATCTTAATTTATCTGACGAAAAAAGGTCGTAGTTATCTCGCAACAACCCAACCTTTACCCCTGTCTCTCTTTCTTTAATATAAAGTGCCCCTTTCGAGACAACAGATATTCGAGGTTTCATTGAAATCAATACCTCTTCTTTGCCACTCGAAAACGAATATTCTATGCACTCAAAAGTTTCATCCGGAACAAGACCCACTGCTTGAGCATTGCTCATCTTAATCGCCAAACCGTAGGGTTTAATTCCCTGATCGTCAAATCGAGGATTGATAATTTGTGCCCAAGGCATAAAATTAAGCTGGGCATCAAACTTGCTGTCTTCAAAATTATACATAATAGCTAAAATCCTTGGAGTTAGTTAACTTTATCATGGTAATTGTAAGCCAGTCAATTGTTCTTCAATTGCTGAAAACCTATTATGAAAATTGATCAGATATTCCGAAATTCGATATCCTTCTATATAAATTCCGTGCGGTGTGATATCAATACTGTGTTTCCCACCTAAATGGCTGCGAATAATCACACTTCCCTCATCAACGGTAATTTCTGCTGTTTTGTTTCCCCAATTGTCAGCTTCATCAATATCAAAAGAACTATCTTCAAAACTAGCTAATGAAACTCCAGATTTGGGATGCAAAACCATTCCCGCAGACTTGCCAATATCTTGAGCAATTCGCATTGCCATCATCCCTTTACTAAACCAACCTCCCCCACCGGAGCCAATGTTGAGTTTTCCGTGGGGACTAGAGAAACCCACATTGCCACCATGAGCAAATATTTCTGAACCTCCAAGGGATGAAAGAGATGCTTTTGCTCCACTGGCATAAACTTCCGACAAACCATTCACCGCAGTTAAAGCTGCTTTACTTCCTGTGATTACCATTTTGGCAGACAAGGCATTTTTCGATGCTGCTGCTTCTACCAAATTATTGGTAACTCGCAAAACTCCACCTTTGGCATCTTGATTCAAGGCATTTAGCAATCGGTTAGTTTTTTTCTTCCCTTTACCGAATAAACCACCCAAGCCACCAAAAACCGAACTGACTGCTTGAGGAATAACATCGACAACATTACTAATACCCCCTAAATCCAGCCCACTCAATCCTGGGATTTCTTTTACCAAGGACAAGGCATCACCAATGTCACCAGTTCCGGCAATCCCAATCAATTTTTGCAAAGGAGCGATCGCGCCACCCAAACCTACACCACCTAGTAATTCTGGTAAAAGGTCATCGGCAAAGCTCAAGGCAGCTTTCCCTAACAGAGCTTGCACTGGATTACCACCAGTCAGCGCCAATTGCAGCAATTCGGCAATATCTTGTTTTTGAAATAGCTTTTGTAAGTCGTCGGGAAGGAAGGAAGTGAGCTTACTGGCTTGTTCTTGGAGTTCACCTTGCCAATTTTTGATTTGTAAATTGCCCAAAATATCGTCATCAGATTTAAACAAACTTGTATCCCCTTCCATGAATCCCAACAGGTTTTCAGGACTCAGCCGATTCACATTTACCCAATTGGGGATGGTTGCTTGCTCAAATAAATTTTGAGTTTGCGCCAAAGTGCCATGTAAATCCATCCCCACAATATTTTGAATCGAAGCAAATCCCTCTGGCGCGATCGCCTCTAAAAGAGATTGCTCTTGCATTTCGGGATGATGGCTCAATCCCTGCAAAATTGACTTGATTTCTGGAGTGTTGATTTTGGATTTTAAGTCATTGGGCAACAAATTCGTCACTTTGGCGATAATTTCATCAGCAGGTAAACCTTGCTGAATTATTTTACGGAATTCCGGGGTCAACTTTCCTAACCCCGACTTTAAGAAGGTTTCGGCTTGCTGCATCAGCGATTCTCCCAGATCGGTAGCGGAAAACTGAGATTTGATTTGATTGATTGCAGATATCGATTCCGGGAAAGATTTGATAATTCCATCAACCTCCCCCACTACCTGGGATAGATTCTGCAATAGCTGGTTGGCATTGCCATTGTTTTGGAAAGTGCCCAAGATGCCATTTACTTGGGAGAGTAAGTTTTCGGCTTTTCCCAATTTTCCAGTTAAATTCTGCCCAATGCTGTTGACCATCGTTGCCAAGTCCGTCCTTGGGCCTTCTATCAAAGCGTCGGATGCACCCAACTTTAGCGCGGATTGGTTTTGAGATTGAATATTCCAATTACCATCTTTGTCCAATATCGACGATCCTTTGGCTGCATTCCGCCACTGAATTGTCCCATCTGGACTCAACACGCCAGATGCTGTCTTGTTCTGGTTGATTACGGTACCGTTGGACTGCAATTTCACCATTGCCCCTTCCTTGGTTTGGGTCGATACATCTCCTGCACCAGAGATGTGGTGAACTATCCCGTGGGGATAAGCATCAATGGCACTGGCATCATTATCTTGGCGAATTTTGTAAACTCCTCCTGGCGTTTGTTCGCCATACAATCCTTGGCTGCGGTCAAGCTCTGGCGAGGGTGGGTCAACAAAATTAGGGATGCAAGCAATCAAAATTAGCTTGCGCGGATCGCCGAGCATCCCCATAACGGCAACTTGGGAACCCACAGTTAACAATCGATGGCTTCCACCAGTGGCAGCATTTACTGTATAATTTTCACCAGTCCACACCCACCCATCATCGTCATTTGGTAGGTCTACATTCTCAGCAATTAAATCAGAGCGAACTTTGACTCTTCCCAATTTCTTTGGATCGTCGATGGAAGTGATCTCTGCCGGAATCCATCCTGGTATGACGTTTTCTTGGAAATTGCTGAAGCGACCTTCAACTAAATCTGGCCTTGCAAGTTTTTCTAAGGAAACCATAGATTTAAGTAAATTTACGATTGAGAAAAATCAGACGTTTGGGCTTTTCAGAAAAAGCACTAGTTTTACTTGTCAAAATAAAGACTATGCTCGATTGGGGAGCATTAATCTGGTATAAAGGGATGAGAAATTTATTAATTAATTCTGCTGCATCGTTATTGATATTATCTACTGTCGAACCATTTGCGATCGCGCAAACAGCAATATCTCAAACGGCAAACATTAATATCGCCAATCAAGTACAGCAAGCTGTTTTAAGGAAATTAGCCGTTCAAAATTACCCCACACCAGAAAACGTCAAGTTTTATGAAACCAAGGTTATTGGGAATTATGCCTTATTGAAGTGGACAAACGGCGATGCTGGTGGCGGTGCAACTGCAATAAAAAGCAATGGTAATTGGAAAATCAATATTTACGGTGATGACTGGGGAGGAGTCCAACGCTTAGTCAATGATGGTATTCCTCGTGCCACAGCTATCAAGCTTTTACAAACTCCAGCCCCAGTTCAAACCAATAATTCTCCCATTACAGCTTCAATTAGTTTCGCCGAAGGAGATGGATTTATCTCTGTTCCAGAGCAGAATGTCAATGCTACTTTCCCTGGAGGAATTTTAAAAAGGCGCGACTACCATATCGCTAGAATGTTTGAGATTACTTCCCACATGTGCGAAACAGACATGGTTAGTCCCAAAATTGATTGGAGTTACTCTAGTAACTCTGGGCAAACTAATTTAGGGAAATTCCGAATCAGTTGTGATTTAGCCAAAATTGTCATTGAAGCTTATAAAGTTCGCACTCCAAAACCAACAGAGATTTCCTTTTCTCAAGAAGAAAGGGGAGCAACTGTTAAAAGTTTCCGAATAGGGGTTCTTGATATCGAACGCGATCCCCAAAAAACGAAAAGATGGATTAAGTTTGTGGCTGAATTTAAACCTTTGCAACCATAAATATTCTTAACTGACTTTCCCCTCCTCCCACCAAGTAGAATCGAGCAATTTAATTTTACTGATTTGGCGATCGCGACAGGACTATTAAAAGTCTAAATCTAGTAACCTGTCCCATTTTGTTGCAGTATCGTGCCCATCCCATTTACCTGTGTAGGGAGGCAGGAATTGAAATAAATGCAGTTCGGAATCGTGAATATGAAACGATATTTGTCCGGTGGGTAGCTCAAGGAAAATAATATTTCTCCAATCATCATCCCATTCTTCTCCCTGGTGCTGCCCAATTCCGGCAACTAGATTCAGTGCGATCGCCATTTTACAAAGGGGAACTAACAATTTATTTCTTTCGCTGTAGGCAAGGTTTTTAGCTTCATTTGCAGATACTGCTTTGTAAGCATCCATTGTCGGCAAATTACTAATAATTCCGATTTTACCTTTGGCTAAGTTATTGCGATAAATTTCAACCGAAGCGATCGCGTGTTCGCTGGGAATATAAACTGCTTCCCCTTGCACCCAAAAACCACCCTGCCCCTGCATCTCTTCTAAAACTTTGGCTGTAAACATAAATAATAAAAGCTCTACGATTAACTCGCAAAGCTTAATAAAGTTCGATGATTAGTTTAGATTATATCAAAGTTGATAGTAATTTATTAACGTGGCAATCTGACAAGGGCTTGAAAAAAAATAAAAAAGGGCAGAGAAAATTCATCCTCTGCCCTTTTTTTTAACCTAATTCCATAGCATCTATAAATGCTTCTTCTATTTCCAATCTCAAAATATCTGAGTAGTGAACCACACTACTACTTTCTTCTCTTGATACGCCTAGTATTTTACAAGCTTGATAATGGCTTTCTGCTATTATCTTTTTAGCTGGCTTACAGGTGGTAACATTTCCATCGTCGCTCCATTCTAGTTGGATATAAATTTTTCTTTGGCTGGAATTATTACAAACAGAAATTCCAGAATATTGGCTATATCCTACCATCGAATCATGTAATTCATAGATTTCTTTTGATGGTAAAACTATGATATCCTTCCAGTTTTGTTGTTCGCATTCGTTGTAAGGTTTCCATATCCTTTGCTTTGAGATTTCATCTTCTATCAAACAACAAAACTCATTGTTTTTATTGATAAAACCAAGATAGTAAAGCGATACAGTCCTTGTTTTTTGATTTCGGATTTCCATTTTTATTCTGCCTCCTGATTACCAAATTCTTCGGCATTTCTTTTAAAGCATTCTGCTATATGTTGCATAGCAGCTATTTCTTCTTCTTTAGAAGAATAACCAATTCCCATCAAACAAGCCCATTCCGGGTCTTGCACGTCGAAATAAGCTTTGATAGTTGCTAGCATCTGATTAGGAGTTCCATCTCCAGGTATCTCCTCATTTGCTGTTTTTGCATCGATTAAATGCAGCATCATTTTGTAGGATGCAATTAGCATTCGCTCAATTTCTGTAGGAGGTGTTTTTCTTTTTTCAGCCTTACGAGCGATCGCCTTGATAAAGCTTTCGCCGTCGTGTTTTAAAATTTCTACGTTATTATCTACACACCACTGCGCTGCTTGCGCTACTGCGTATTCAGCAGCAGAAACAGCTTCATCAAAAGGAACTATGTGGTATTTTACATCTTCCACTGTCCCTTCTACTTGTAAACCAGCTTCAGCATGAATTACTATTTGCTGGTAGGGGAGAATTGCGTAATCAAAGCAAACAGAACCGCCATAGGTATCAGAACTTCCTATTAGCCATTTCATTTTCCCCCACGGGTCTGTAATTGAGACTTCATCCTTTTGAGGATTTTTGTAATAGTGATAGGGAAATTCAAATGACGGCATTTTAACTAGATGGTTGGCAAGCTCTTTTGCAGCTTCAAATGATGGTAGTTTGGCAATTAAAGAACTTAAACGTACTATGTTTAAGGAATAATTTTCTATGCCAACACACCAACCGCTTCTAGCTTGTTCCCAAACTACTAAGTCGCCAATCCTAGCAGCAATAGGTTGTTCGTATCGGTCAAATCTATACCGATAAAATCCTTGTTCATCTTTTGTGTGAAAACGGTCTAGATATTCCACAGTCCTTGGTATTACCCAGCTATCAGATTTAATTCCAATGTAATCTCTAATTATTGGAATTAAATCTTCAAAAGCTATAGGATTGTCATTTTCTAGGATCGAAGTCACTTGAACACCTTCGGGGTGCGGAATCACTGAGTATTTGTAAGTTATGTACATTTGGTATGATAAAAGGGTAAATGTGAACCGATCGCTTTCTTGCAGAAGAAAGCGATTTTATTTGTCAAAAATGGCATTCGGCAAAATCTTTTTGACTTCCTCTTTTGCCAAATCTCTACTCGCTGCTCTAACTGCAAATTCGATTGTGGTAACTAATCCAGATTCTGTTTCCACCTCCTGGTTTGACTCAACTCGATACAAGTTATTGCTGGGAAGTCCCCAGAATACAGTTCCACAGTCGTAGCCTTTTTTCAAGCGAATTTTTGTCAATTTCAGTAAAATAGAAATCTTTTTGTTGTCAGGCACTTGGGTTGAATGTCCAAATCCCAGTGGATGCTTTAGCCAGCTTTGAGGGTAGACAATTGTCATATTTTTCCTTTTTTGATTGTGTAATACCAATTTAATGTAAAGTTGCAGATATCTCGATCCCCCTTAATCAGAGAGATTAGGGGGGAATCGAATTCTATGCAGCTTTATAAAGAATTGGTTTAAAGCGCGATCGCTTTAATAGGGAAATTCTGCACTTTATTTGATTGATGCAACTTCTCCAGTGGCTGTAAGGTATAAAATGCCATCTTCCATATAATACACATCTGTTGAAGCATTCTTGTCAGAAGTCCACAATTGCACGCTAAAAACTTTCTCATCGGGGAATTGAGCCTGCATCAAACTAAGTGCTTCTTCGTGGCTATCAGCTTCTTGATAATACCCATCCCTATGCTTTGGATTAGTAAATCCTGGTGTTCCGATGGTGTATGGACGTTGACGAGTGCATCGATATATATTCATGTTTCTCCTACGGGTATTCAGTGATTTCCCGTGACCCCGCAATAGCGGGGTTTCGACTAATAATCAGTTAGTCTTCTTCAGACGGGTAGGCAAGTATTAGCTCTTGGTATGCCTCATGTGCAGGTTGCAGCTTTGAAAATAAATCGGACAATGCTGCACTTTTCATTTGGTCGTAATAGTCGCATTGCTTAAAGTCTTGCTGATTAAGATAGCAGCAACAACCAAGAGAATCTCTTCCTTCGTATCCTCGATAAGACGCGACCACGGTAATGCAGCACCATGCCCATATATCTTTTTTCTTGATTCGCTCTAATATTTCCGCCTCCATTTGTTTGTCAAACTCCTCATCATCAGAAGCACTACAATTCCCTTTTACAGGAGTGCTATCTCGCTCTACTAAAATTTGATATTTGACGATTGTTTCAGTTTTAGACACACTAATCTCCTTTGTAATAGAACTGACTTAAATCGAATCGACAATCCTATTCATGCCATCTCGGATATTCCCTCGTTTGTCCACATAGCAATCGGAATTTATCTCCCCTCGCCTAATTAATTCTGATGTTTTATCAGAATCTACTTGTCCTTGGTACATGGGATGGTTGGCATAGCTATTCTTGGTTTTATAGGTGGTTTCTTCTCGCTCAGGATCGTCTGCATCGTCACCTGTCTGTGCTTCAGACTTTCTGAAGATTTCATACCAATGACAAACGGTATTCTTATTAACACCAGTTGAACTAACAGCAGTTCTAATACTTTCTCGCTTTTTATAGGATTGATAAAGGCTTTGGCGAGTCTCTGGTGGTAAATGGGTTTTATGTGCCAGCGTCCCAGTAGTACTAGAAACTGACCTTAGACATGAATTACAACGATACCTTTTAGTAGCTTCACTCTCCTCTTTTAAAGGAGTTATCCTATCGCTACCGCATATCGGACAATTTGTAATATCTAGAGGAGGATTCCAATCCAAACCTCTTTTTTCATTTGCTTTTTCTTGCTCGGCTCTTTGCTGTTCTGCTTTTTTGTGTTCGCGTTCTTTCTGTTGGCGACGTTCAACGTCGCGCCGATAATGCCCACCAAACATTACGCCTCCTAACTAAATCGCTGGATATAAATGAAATTGATTAGAAAATAAAAGCTTAAAAATCAAATTTCATTCATAGCTAAACTACGAATCAATCTCAGAAGTTCATGTCTGCATGTGATAGCTTGATAATATTTGAATTGCTGCATTCTGTCTCCATTTATTGATGAGGCTAACCTATACCTTCATCAATACGATTGTAGCAATAACTAGTATCGATTGCGACGACAAGTAATTTTAAATCAATAATTTTTAATTCAAAATCTATGTTTAAAATGTTTTGTTTTAATCACAAAATAATTAAATATAAAAATCAAAATGGGCAAGACTTCCCCTCATTTAGAAATCTTACCCATATAATTAATTGAATAATTTAGGTCTTACCCAATATATACATCCGCCAGCAAAAATCTTGCTAACATAAAAATTATAAAATCAAGTTACCTCCATGTCAAGCCTAGACTCCATAGCAGCTTCGCTTAAATCTTTAGCTAACTTAACTTTAGCTGCACCTTCTATTGCATCTAGGCGACGTGAAATTCTTGCCAGTAGGTAAGATTGTTCGCTATCTCTTTTTAAAAACTTGATTGAAGCAATGGTTTCATACAACAATATCTCTAGCTGGTTTAACTTGGTTTCAGCCCCAGGATGAATTGTCAGGTTCATGTGCTTGTTCAATTCTAAGTTAACAGCGTAAACATCCTTTTCAACCTCTGAGATTTTTTCAGTGGTATTTTCCAATCTAAACTCAATTCTTTCATCCCACTTGTTTGAAAGACTTCTGGTTTCATTAATTTCCTGATAAATTTCCTCCCTGACAGTTTTTATCAATCTCAAGAATTCTTGTCTAATATTGTCTTGACGTGCATCATTAGAGCTAACGTCGCTCATTTGTATTTGTTTATAAGCAAAATACCCACTGATAACAGATACGACAAGTCCAACCAAGCTAAATCCATCGACATTGCCAACTTTTACAATATCAAAAATACGCAAATCTAAGTTACAAAGAAGCTGATTCAAGGAAATTGTCAGTCCAGCCCAAATTAAATTGAGTTTAGTAACCCCTTTGTAAGTAACTTCAATCCCACGATATTTATCTAGCCGTTTACGCATTGTTTCCAATTTCATGTGCTGCTGTTTCCTCCTCGCCGGACAAATTAATGTTATCTGTCGTGAATATCAGTCTAGGGAAAGAATCGCCTGACTCTGACTCTGCAAAAGTGATCACATCTCCCGATTCCAAGCGAGTCCAGTGAATTCTCTTGCCATTTACAAAAACACCAGATTTACTTCTTTTTTCTAAAGGAACACCATCCCAAATCACGTAGTAATAAGTATCATCTTCTTTGTTCTCATACATCACCAAAGAAGAGTGCAATCTAGAAATAAAACCGTAATTCAAGCAAATAAAGTTTTCCTCAATGTAAGAAGTAAGATTTTTATTCCTACCGATCAAATGAGTTTGTCGTCCCAGGTTGATTCTTAATACTTCGCCACCGATTAAAAATAGCTTTAAGTAAAATTCTTCCTGCATTTTCTGTTTTACTTCCATAAAATAATAATAAATTCACAGGCAAAATACAGCACAATGCCAGATTGCGGTGCCTAATGGTAATATTGACTATGCTGAGAATAAGATAGTGATGTTTGCAGTAAAGAGAAATTTCTATTTACTGAATCAATGGTAATCCATGCAACTAAGCGTTATTCATAAAAAAGCGAGCAAGTCACTATTATTGCTAATAATTGCTTAAATTGGAGTTAAGTTGAGTAAAAAATACTATAAGGTTTTTACCCTGCGTACTGAAGAATTTGACTCCCCTTATCATTTGCAGGGACATCTGATCAGAATGGCCAGGGTGAATAAAAGACTAACTCAAGAGGGGTTGGCAAAACTTTTGAATGAGAGTTTGTCAAAAGTTCGCACGATAGAGGTAAATGGTGCTGATGGTGTGATTTTAGTCAAACTTATCAAGCTACTTAAGCTTGATGAAAGCTATTTTATGTTTGAGGATGGGGATGAGGATTGAGGTCTGATTCTGGATGATTACGAAAATAAAAAAGAATCAGCCCCATCATGATTTGATACTTACTTGGAGCTTTCGGGAATGATATTCCTAGTCCCCATTGCTGTTCTATGTAATTTCTTCTCAAGCCCAAGTGTCTTGCCAAGATTCCAGAATATTCCCGGCGAGTTCCCTGTTTTTCATCGTTGATCACTTGCTCGATAGTAATCTCCATTTCGTAGGATTTTATGAGACGACAAAACTCAAGAGCATTTTCTCTTGGAAGAATCGGCATTTTCCGCATGGCAATCAATTTTTATTTAATTATTTTCTAGCTAAATATTATTGCATCTTTTGGATGCAATAATATGCAATAAGAATCACTATTTCAGGATAAGCTGCAAAATGCTAATATAAACAGCAAAAGATGGGCAAGTCCATGACTCAGAGGTATAGGGTATCTATAGAGGTCAGTGACATCAAAGAGCAAATTGAGCGAATAGCTGATGCAGAGAATCGACCTTTCTCTAACATGTGTCAGACTTTGCTCCATGAAGCGTTGGCAGCACGGAATTTAGTTTCGGCGATCACGGAATCTTCTGATGAGGAGAGGGTAACGTTGCCGCAAATCCAAAAATGGTTGCCAAAAATTGGCGCTATGGGATTAGCGCAATTAATCAAATCAGCGATCGACTTGTTGTTGCGGAAAATTCTTCAGAGTCAAAAAAACCCTGTTGTGCAGTTTGTGGAATTTTGGGATATCGAGAAATTATCGGAAGTTTCTGGTATCTCTGCCCCTCGATTGCAGGAAATCAAAAAAGGCAGTCCGATTTCTGGGGATGAGGCCACAGGGCTAGTTCATGCCGGGATGAATCCTGCTGATTTGCAACCCAAAAATGTCAAAAAGGGAGAACAAAATGGAATTCACTGAAATTGAATATTATCTACAATACTGCGACAAATTAACCGTAAATGACCAAGCATTGATTATTCGTGCTAATTCAGAGCTTGTTCTCAATGCCCTACGACGCTGCTGGAAATCGGTGATTGAAATTGCTCAAAAGCAAAAGCGAGATACAGCTTTCATTTATCTTGGCGATGCGGAAAGACCATATTATAAAATTTACGACTGGTTCTTGCAAATGGAAGAAAATCAATCCCAATCCCAGGAAATAAATCCAGAGTTGCCTGCTCCAACTGGCTTGGATTTGATTGCTCCTTATCTAAAAAATGCCGACGAAATTCGAGTTTTAGAATTTATGAAGGAGAAAATTAGTGAGGGTCTGATTGTGATTATTACCTCACAAATCGACAATCGATGTCGATTTACCTCAAAATCATTAAAACCAGAACGAGCATTTTGGACTCCAGAACAGTTTGTAAACTACGATTATTTGAAATCTTGGGATATTGACCAAATTGGTAGACCCAGCCAAGAATATGAACGCATGAGAGCGTTGCTTGACAGGGATTCTTTTATTCCAGGTTACGAATACAGCCTTCGCAGACCAAAACCCGATCTGGCTTTGTGTCGCTACCGAACTGACTATTATCATGTCGCTGATGGCTGGGGAGGAGAGCCTATTCGGATCGGGGTTAGCCATCCTGATGACTGGCAGTTACTTCAGCCAGCAGTAAATTAGTTGATGCGCGATCGCTTCAACTCGAAATCAAGGCGATCGCTTTTTATTGTATAAGAATAACTGCTGTAAACTACCCACCAGTGAACGGAGTACCGTTTTACTGGGGGCTTTTAAAGCCCAGAGTTTACCCGACTAAGTACTTTGAGTACTACGATTTTGAGGTCATCTCACCTACGAATACGCAGCCAGTTCATAGCTCTGAGGTTAACAGTTAAACAGGTGTAATGGGTTAAGCCAGTGCTGTTAGCGTAAAAAGCCTTTAAATCATTGTCCAGGCTAACATTACCCGTAAGGAGGGGCAGAAATGTCCAAAGTATTTGTAATTGATTCCGAGAAACGACCGCTAAATCCAATTCATCCAGCGCAAGCGAGGCAATTACTAAGAAACAAAAAAGCAGCAATTTATAGGCAATTCCCGTTCACTTTGATTCTTGCTAAATCCGTTCCAGAAACCCCTGTGTCACCACTAAGATTAAAACTTGACCCAGGTGCTAAAGTAACAGGAATTGCATTAGTCAATGATGCGAGTGGAGAGGTTGTATTTGCTGCTGAATTAAAGCATCGGGGTTTTGCGATTAGGGATGTTTTGACATCTAGACGGCAGCTAAGACGTGGTAGACGTGCTAGAAAAACTCGTTACAGGCAACCAAGATTTTTGAACAGAACCCGTCCAGATGGATGGTTAGCGCCTAGCTTACAAAGTCGGGTCGATAACATCGAAACTTGGATTAAAAAGCTTCGTCAATTTGCACCAATTGAGGCTATTAGCCAAGAGTTAGTACGCTTCGATATGCAACTGATGCGGAATCCAGATATTCAGGGTGAGGAGTATCAGCAAGGTACTTTACAAGGCTACGAAACGAGAGAATATTTACTTGAAAAATGGGGCAGGCAATGCGCTTATTGCGGAGTTAAAGACGTTCCTTTTCAGGTGGAACATATTCATCCCAGAGCAAAAGGTGGCAGTAATTCTATATCAAATCTTACTCTAAGTTGCGAAAAATGTAACACCAAGAAAGGAACTAAGGATATTAAAGATTTTCTGAAAAAAGACCCATCTAAATTAACAAAAATCTTGGCGCAAGCTAAAAAACCATTGGCAGATGCTGCCGCAGTAAATACAACTAGATGGGCATTACTTGAAACCTTAAAATCAACTCGACTACCAGTAGAAACTGGTTCCGGTGGTTTAACTAAATTTAACCGCAGTCAACAAATGCTTGAAAAAAGACACTGGTTAGATGCGGCGTGTGTCGGTAAGTCAACGCCAGTATTGATTATTAAAGGTATTAAACCATTGCTAATCACAGCTAATGGTCACGGGTCTAGGCAATCATGTAGAACCGATAAGTTTGGTTTTCCAAGTAGGCACGTACCCAGAGAGAAAATACATTTTGGTTTTCAAACTGGAGATATTGTTAAAGCAGTAGTTACTACTGGTAAAAAGATTGGTAATTATGTTGGAAAAGTAGCTATTCGCTCATCAGGTAGTTTCAATATTTCGACCAAGAACGGATTGATTCAAGGAATATCTCACAACTTTTGTCTTCGTATTCATGCAAAGGATGGCTATTCGTATGCAATTTAAACCCAAGAAGTTGGGAATTACTCAACTGTTCCTCTCATTCTTTTCGCATTCGCTCAAAGACATTCAAGGAACGTTTCGTAATTCCCCCTCCATTCCTCTCACCACCAATCTGAGTACAGATTTGGTGGGAGTCTCCTGGAGGGTTAGATGACAGATGATGAAATCAAGTCCAAAGTTACAGAAATTTGTCAAAAAAGTGCGGCAACTGTGAGAATTTCTGAGCAATACGTATTTGAAGCGATCGCTTATTTGCTCAAACCTCAATTCTCCCCTACAGTAGCTAACTTTGTCATAGGTGGACTGAAGGAACATACCAAAAACAATAGGAAAGCACAACTATTTAGAGCTAAACATGCGCGAGAATCGCATGGATTTGTAATCACAAAAAGCAGGTAATTATGACTTTGACCGCAACTGAAATAAAACTAGCTGCAAAACTTTTGGATGTGGCTTCCAATTCATTCGCCAACCACGGATGCAATGATTTCGATATGAGCTTTTTATCTGTTGAAGAAAGACATGAGATTATGATGGCTTGTTTTGAGTGGCAAGGAGACTCGGAAGGATATGATGCAAATCAAGATTACAAATTATGGATAGACTGGATTTTGATGCGATATGTCAGTGAAAAGCTGATGCCAAATCAAGAAAGCAAAATTCAAGGTTTCCGGCGAGTTATTCCTGATGAAATAGATTTGCCTATTTCTCAACTAAAGGAATGGGCCACAGGTAGGCAGAAATTTACTTTGGAGCAAATTAACAAGCTTATAATAAGTGCAGCTAAAAATTGGCATGAGTTGAAATACAAGTAGTTGACATGGACGAACAATTAGAAGAAGAATATGCAAAATTAGCGAGTAGATATGATGCCTTTTATTTAAAACAGCTAGTCGATTTGGGCATGATTCTCAATTTCGGCGCTGTCAAAGAGAAGATAGAATCATCAACCGAACTTCAGCTAGGAAAGGCAATGGATGATGCTCAACTAACCGAGCAGCAAAGACTTAAGCTTGTCGGGTTTTTGCTTCTAGCAACCAACCAAAAAAGCTCTACCAATAGTCCAAGCTAATGGTAGAGCCATATTCTAAAATTCAGCAAACAAAATGGGCGGATATATTCTGTAATATATCCGCCCTATCTATCTCAATTATTCTTCATCTTCGTCAGACAGTAGCCCCAGAGAGCGAAGCTCTGTCTTCGCATCTTCATCCCAATAAGCAGGAGTGTTCGCCTCAACGTTGTAGGCATAATTTACTGCCTCTTCGTTGTTCCCATCAAATTTCACACACACATTATAATAACTCCCAAAATCGTGAGGACACGATATGACTGCGAAGTAAAGGATTTCTTCTAAATGCTGGGGAATTGGGAACTGCCTTTCTAGTTGTTGCTTGAAAACATTGCATTGCTGCCTACCTTTTTTGGGATAATCATCAATACCAACTTGCAGACATTCCTCTTCCGGTGGCGTGGCGCTAATTTCTAATCGATCCAATCTAGCTTTTGAATTTGGCATAAAACCTCGCATTTTACTATTAGATGAAATAAATCTCAGCCGATTGCACCAAATCACCGCAGAGATGATTTGGTGATTCAGTTATTGGGAATTTGTGGGAAGCAAAAATCTTCTTTCTCACAAAAAACCAGTGAGAAATCACGTTTTTATGTATTAATTATAGCTTATATATCTATTTATCTAAGTAGTATTTGTTAGTTTTTGTGCATATAAAGCTACAATAAGAATATAAGCTTTTACGCAAGATGCCAAGCGGAGGATATAATGAAAATGCAATTGAGACAGGAATTGTTGAAAGAATACGAATCTTTGTATGCGATGTCGGATGTTTCTGTGGGGCATATCGAAAGATTGTCCAAAATGCTAAATAATTTATGTGAAAAAGAGGGATTTTTATCTATTGAATACTGCAAGCTAACTTTACCAATGCTGTTTTACTGGTATGCAGAAAGCAAATTTTGGGATATTCAAGAACATGAATTGGCGATCGCTTCTTTGAAAAATCAAATATTTGATGAAAATGGCAAATTTTCCAACGCCAAGTTACCGACAGACGTTAAAGGTAACTATAAGGAAGATCGTGCTTGGCAGGTAATGTTTAATGCCGATAAACTCCAATTTGCAGGTTTTATGCATATTGCTGTTGACAATGTTAATAAAACAACTCATTACGTTGTAGCAGTGTATCGTTTGACTGGCATTAATGGTAACGCACATTTTTGTATCAACCAAAACGTAGGAGATGCAGGAATGTTACAGTTTCTTGCTTTACAGAGATTCACACCTCAAGATGTGGTTTGTAAAAAGTGTGAATACTTTTTAAAAGAATCTATCGCCGAGAATCGCCTTCTCTGTGGCGTACATCCAGACGGGCCAACCTTGGGCTACAAAGGGTGTGCAGATTTTAAATTAATTCAACATCAACAAAGTTGATTGAGATTAGGATTCGTTTTACCCGATCTCGCCTAACAGATGTTGATGTAAGATAAGCCTTGGATAGACAAGCCTACCCAAAGCTAGCCATGAGTCGAATGCAACTAAACATCAAGCTCGACAGGGACGAGGAAAAGCAACTATTAGAAGCTGTTAAGGCTGGGGCAGAAAAAGAAAATATTTCCTTAAAGGAATTTGTTCTCAATGCTTTAAAAAATCACTTAGCAGCCCAAACTAATACTCAGCCAGTATCGCCAAAATCATTCGCCACAAAAATAGAGCTAGATGAAGTGAAGCGGCGAATAATTGATTTTGAAATCGGTTTGATGGGCGAATTGCGAAAAAACAAAAAGGAAATAGAGGAACAGATTGCAGTTCTTGCTCAGGCGATCGCGGCGATTGAGTCGCGATTAGACGATCTCAATCCTCCTAGCAACTTTTAGATATAAGGAGATCAAAAATGAATGAAGTTGTCAATTACACAATGC
Source organism: Nostoc sp. C052 (assembly GCF_013393905.1). Taxonomy (GTDB): domain Bacteria; phylum Cyanobacteriota; class Cyanobacteriia; order Cyanobacteriales; family Nostocaceae; genus Nostoc. The sequence continues at coordinate 200,712 of NZ_CP040278.1, read as the reverse complement.
GATCGCTAATTAACAGATCGCAATTTTTCTAAAATGGAGAACAAGATGGAACTAGCTTTAACCATAAAACACAAGCACGATACTTTCTTTTTGGAGCAAGAGGAAGTCTCCATCAAGCAGATTAATGGTTTAGCAAGAACGATTAATCTGCTATGCATGAGGCAAGGAGACTTTACTTTTACGTTTTGCAAATCACTGTATCCCAACCTTTTCTACAATCGATTTGAATTTACTACTTGGAATATTGTAAAACCGGAATTAGTAGTTTCTCGTTTGAAAAGAAAAATGTTTCACGAAAATGGCGAATTGAGAAAAATTAAACTCAATTCAGATATTTACTTTAATCAAGAAGTGATTAAAATGATATCCAACTCTAACAAAATCTATTTTCTAGGTTTTCTTAGGATTTACGCTCATTACCGTGAAGGTTACAGTCAAAAATCTGCTTACGTGTCACCTGTATATTCCTTGGTTAGCGACAAAAGTCAGGGAACATTGTTCGCAAGTAAAAGCTTGGATGGCAAGCAAATTATTGAAGTTCTTGAGTACAAAAACTTTACCCCTCAAGATGTAGTTTGCCAAAACTGCGAATACTTCTCTGGAAAATACCTTGGAGAAGAATATCTTACTTGCACGATAAATCCGTCTGGGCCAAATCTTGGTTACGATGGTTGCACAGATAAATTATTGTTTGATCGCGAATAGTTAACCGCATCGACAATTACACAGACTGCGATCACTAATTAACAGATCGCAGTTTTCTAAAATGGAGAATAAAATGACACTGAAGCAAACCATAATAGAACAGTACAAGACTGATTTTGGTGATAATGTAGTCTCTGCAAAAGCTATTAAAGCTTTAAAAGACAGCATTGATAGCTTACTCAAACAAGAAGGACACCGATGTTTTAATTTCTTAAAAACAGTTGACCCCAGGATTGTGTACGATTCTTTGGAATACAGAGTTTGGGAAGTGGCAGAATCAAAAATAATAGTTCCTGCACTCAAGGCTAAGATATTTAATGGCAATGCTGAAATATATGAAACTACTTTCTTCAACACCGAAATTGCAGCAAACAAAGAATTGGTCAAAGTAGTACTATCTTCAGAAGAAATACAATTCTTAGGCTTCAAGCTGGAATTTTTTCAACAACAGGTAGAGGGATATCTTTACCTTTCACCAGTTCACTCTTTGAGTAGTAAAGCTGGTACAGCAACATTTTGCATAAAAAGGCACTGGAGTGGGAACATGACCATAGGTGTTCTCAAATATATCTATTTTTCTGCCCAGGATATAGTTTGTAAAGACTGCGGATATTTCTTTGGGGAATACCTTGGAAAAAAATACCTCGCTTGCACAGTGCATCCGTCTGGCCCAAACTTTGGTTACGATGGTTGCACCGATAAAAAATAACTAAAAAGCGATCGCTAAGTTAATCTTAGCGATCGCTTTTTGCTGTTTAGTTAATTTCCGTAGTTACAGTTTCTTCTAGCGTTTCCGGCACTGGCAAGCTATTTTTAAGCTTGTCTGCAAAATATGATGCCAAAACAAAGTCTTTGTAGCAATACTTATCTTCAATCAAAAAAATAGAGGGATCTTCTATCGCTTCTGGAGTGTGGGGATTGCAGTAGACTTCGCATTCTCTAATCAATTGAGCATTTTCTGGCGTTTGCTGCATGATGAAATGCACTTTGGGTCGATTGCGAAGGAAATAATCCTCTGCGTGTTGGAGCAAATCTGCTAAAATCCTGGTTTCGTTTTCCGAGAGATTCATAGGGGTAACTTTTTGAATAATTCTTTAATTTCCGCCCATTGATACTCTTGAGGAGTTGAGTCGCTAATTTTTTCTGTAGCTGAGGCTTTATAAAGTTCGCTTAACATTTCAATAATTAAACTATCTTCAATTCCCCTGTGCCGAAGGATTTTTGCTGCTTTTAAAAATTGCCTTAAATTGAAGTTATTTTTCCACTGTCCGTTGACGGCAATGTTCGCGATCGCTTGGTAAAATTCTGGATCTGGTAACAAGTAATTTCCAGATTTTGCATAGTCTTCTGTGTCTATTATTCGCTCGATTCTGTCGGGAGCAGTGTTTCTCCAGTAAGCGTCATCCCCCGGTAGAGACGTTTGTACGAGCCACCAAATTCCGCCTTTACTTTGGCGGTACCACTTGTAGCGAGAAAGCAAACGATTAAGCATGTTCAATACCTTTTGCAAGAGAAAGGGAAGCTTGCGCCATCAATTGCTGGGAAGTCAATGTAGAATAGCACGATTTAACCAGTATTTGGCAAATGGCATTGTAATGCGACATTGCCTCATCCCAAGTTGAATATCTGTAAATAGTGCCATTCAAAGAGCCAACTCCAGTAACCATCGTTTCAAACAGAATTGGAGTCTGTTGGGAGTTCCAGTTCGTATTCTGTCCCAAAAATATGGTTGAGACTTTTCCCCACGGAAATTCAGCTAAAGCAACCAGACAATCGTGAGTGCTTTTCCACAAAAACCATTGCACCAAGTCTGGTGCTTCTACCGCCAGATGTTGGTCGTTGAGGATGTAATAAGGCGATCGCTGCAAAATGTCCTCCATGTTTATCATTCGTCAGGTTTTCCCAATATAGGGCAGTAGAGGCTACAACTCTTGTAGATTAAGCAAAAAGTGTTTAAAAGAAACTGGCTTGTAATATAGTAAAAACACGGAGCCTCCAATAATTGGAGGAGCTACAAAAATTTACTTGAGGCGGAGTAAATGTCAATTACATCTTTATCTTTGCAACAAGCTGAAAATAGCGAGTGGAGGTTCGTCTCTCCAGAATACCCTCCAGAGATTTATGAACAGTACTACAATATTTGTGAAGAGTGGGATTCCAGTCAAAATGCAAATCCCCACAAATTAATTAATGAGTTGATTTTAATTATCACTAACTACCCATCTTTTTTAGATGCTTACTCTCTTCTAGGGATGATTTTTAGTGACTGCAACAAAAAAGATATCTCCCATAAAATTTGGTTGATAGCAGGACAACTACTTTTACAAGCAATCCCAAAATCTTTTGACTTCCAACGTGATACCTTGAATTATTACATATTACCAAATCGCTCTTTTTTTAGGAGTTATTTTAATCTAGGTTTAACTTACTTTGAAAATGCAAATGATGAAAAAATAGACTTTTTACGGCAAGCAAATCTCAAGTTAGCTGCCGAAGTTTTTCAAAATTTGGTTAATATTAATCGTAGCGATAATGTTGGAGCTAGAGACTTGCTAGTTCCATGCTATCTAGGCTTAGAAGATTATGAAAAAGTTTTGGAAGTCTGTTCCCTCTATGAAGACGGGGAAACTACCGACCCCAGCATCCTTTATGGTCGAGTGTTGGCTGCATTAAAGCTCAGGAAAAGAGCTAGAGCAAGACAATGGTTGCAAGTTGCAATAAAATACCGCCCATTAGTTGCTCAAATTTTACTCAAAGTAAACCCGAAGCAGCCAATTGATTATTCTGCAAATGCTTATACTTGCGGTGGCGCAGATGAAGCCTACAACTATTGGCAGCAAAACTACAAATACTGGCAGGCTTTTCCAGAATCTTTACAATTGATCTCAGAGCATCAGTCTTTAATCCTTGAGGTCAACGCCCAAAAAAGTCGTGAATGGGGATCTTCGCTACTAAAGCCAGAGAACCGCAAACCCTATCCAGAAATTTTTAGCCTCGAAGAAAGCGGGGTTTAGGGATATTTGGGAAATTAGATGCACCAGTAAGAAGGGATTAAAATTAATTCGCTTGACGATCACGATCGCGTTAATTTGATCATAAACGCGATCGCATCTGGCGAGAATCAGTGCCAAAGTGCTTTAAAGCAAACCAATCTTAAGTCTCCGCAGTGCCTACAACCCTTGAAAAATCTACGAAAAAGTGTTTAAAAGCTAATTGACTTTGGGGTACAATTTGAATTTCCATCAATGGATACACATATATGCGGTAACGCCTTTATGAGTAGACTGATAAATCAAGCGCAAAAAAATAGACTTTGGGCGATCGCCCACTCTCAAGGATTGAAAAAATGTGAAGTACAAGCAGTTTTCTCAGAGTTTGGGATAACTTCAACCACATCGGTAACAACAGACCAATACGATGCGATAATTAGCAGAATACAGGAATATGCAATCGTAGAATTTTAGAAAATGACTGCCTACCCCTTCACCAAATTGCACTAAGCGCAATTCTCCGGTATTGGCAGTTCATCTGTATTGTACAAAAAATTTTCTGAAGTGACGAAAAGGGAATTATGACTGATGAATCTAAAATAAGATGCCCAAAGTGCAAAGGAAGCGGGAAAATTTGGAGAGATACTAGAAAACTAGTAAAAAGATTTTGTCCATTATGCAAGGGATGGGGATTTGTAACTGACCAAGTGACAAAATAGGAATTTTGTACTTTATGTATTACGAAGGATATTTTTCTGATATCAATAATTTTCTTAATCCAAAAATCAAAGTACATTGCTACTGCTGCGGAGGTGCAGTACCAAACTGGTGTCTAGAGGAAGATGAAACAGAATGGTATTGCCCTTGGTGTGGCGATATTGGTGACTCGTCTTTCTGGACTACTTCCCCTAAATCTCCAACGCCTAAGCCTATCAAGCGACAAAATGGAAAATCATGATTTACAGAATTCGATCGCTCTATTCTGAATGGAAAGATTGACACTCCCCACGCCTAAAGGCGGGGGATTCCAGCGTCACTGACGTTCCTTGCTTTTACAGGTCTTGCGACCAATAGAAGTAGAGGAAACATCTCGACTGGCGTTACTTCCCGGATGCCCTCCGGTAGCGTTTGCACGACTTAAAATTACTTTGGCTGCATTCACATCACGTTGTTCAATGTGTCCGCAACGAGGGCAAGAATGAGTTCTGGTGCTAAGTGACTTATGGACTCTAGCACCACAATTACTGCATTCTTGGCTTGTGAAATGAGGCGGAACAGCAATTACTTCCCGTCCAAATTTCTCTCCAAAGTATTCGAGCCACTGGCGGAAATTGTACCAAGAAGCATCGCTAATACTTTTGGCTAGTTTGTGGTTTCTCACCAAGCCGCTAATATTTAAATCTTCCAAGACTACCTTAGCGTTAGCCAGGGTTAAGTTACGCGCCAGTCTCTTGGCGTGTTCATCTCTTTGTCTTGTTACTTTTAAATGTTTACGAGCATAAATACCACGCGCTTTCCTTCTACCAGATGACCCTTTTTTCTTTTTATAAATATTACGCTGAACCCGCTTGATATCTTTTTCAGCTTTACGCAAATATCGCGGGTTTTCTTCATGTTTACCGTTACTATCAGAGTAAAAGTACTCCAACCCTACATCAATGCCGATAACAGAAGTAGTTAACGGCGGCTCCTGCTTGTTATCAACTTTTACGCAAAACTGCACATAATATCCATCTGCACGACGAACAATCCTAATTCTCTTAATTAATTCAACAGGATAAGTATGGATATCCCATTTACCTAATAACTTGAGTTCACCAATACCTTTTTTATCAGTGAATGTTATTCGTCGTTTCGTTGGGTGTAGCTTCCAAGACTGTTGTTTGTATTCAACAGAGCGACTGTGCTTTTTAAATCTTGGATAGCCTTTCAAACCTGGCTTTTTGGCTTTGCAGTTAGCAAAGAATCTGTTGATAGCACGTTCTACATTTTCGACCGATGCTTGACAAGCATGGCTGCTTAAGTTTCTCACAAATTCATATTCTGCTCTTAATTGAGTGTTGTACTGGTACAGTTCTTTCTTGCCAACGCCACGGTTATCTATCCAATATCTAAGCACTTTGTTTCTGACAAACTGACTTGTGCGGATAGCCTCATCTATGGCTTTAACCTGTGCTTTTTTGACAACTGCTTTGTACTCCATTACTAACAGTTAGTAACTTTATGGACAAACGTCCTCAAGCAACTTTTCCCGGTGTTACCCGGAAAGGATATACTGCAATATCCTCTATCCCTGAACTCAACGTCGCTGGGAATACCTTTCTTATAATGTTCAGGCTAGCGTTAATATCTGCGTGGATAAGTCTACCATCACTGGATCTATACCAAGCCCTTTTTATTCGCTTACCACTGAATGTATGCTTTTCACCTTTTTTGTAAACAGGGATTGGGTCTAAATCGAGGAACGACGAGGCGGAAGTGTAGCTTTCCTCATTAATCAAAACGGTTATCCCAACCAGTTCAGATTTATATTGCAATTGCTCGATAAACCGTGAATGAGGAATACCGACAAAGTTCTGGTTAGTCTTTGTCCCAAGATTAATTTTTTGTTTCCATTGGTCATTTTTACCAATAACCAATGTCCCAATCTTTTCATCGACCAAATGGTTAATGATCCATCTACTGGCATTGTGCAAGTAATTATCAATTTGGTTGTTGCGCTTACAAGTTAATGCGTTGATCCGAATCGATGTTTTAGCATTGCCTTTGAGGTAGGATTGAAGCTTCGCTTTTACCTTATTGTATTGTTGGTTGATTGACTTAAGTGGTCGTCCATTAACAAGTACTGGCTTAAACCCAAGCTTGTTTGAAGTTAACGCCGCTAAGTTGTCTAACCCAATATCAATCCCAGCTACCCAATCTGGGTTTAATTGTTGTGGTACCACCTCCAATTCATAAACTACTTCAATCACGTACTGCCCACATTTGGGAATCAATCTTACTTCCTTGACATTATTGACAAATGTTTTAAGCTCAATCGCAGTTTTCGATAATTTAATAATTCCTTCTTTCAAGGTTTTCTTGGATATTGCCCCTAATTCATAAATTACTATGTTTCTCCCCTTAAGCTTATCCTTGTATTTGGGTAACTTTGGACGACCATTAAACTTGGATGGGTTTTGATTATATGCTTTTTGTGCCTCAAAAAATGACTTCCAGTTACGATGCAGAGCCATCAAAACTTGGTTACTAACTTTTGCTGGTAACGCCGTGTATGACTCATGTTTTTTGACCAGATGGAATACTGCTACATTGTTTAGATAGGCGGAATCTTTAATAAAGGACTGTCTGACTAAATAGTTGGCGTAGTTATATAGATTTTTAGAACGCCATGCTAAATCATCAATTTCTTTGTAAAACCGATGGTTTATCTTAATAATATGTCGTTCTACCAACCTCATTCCTCTACTCCATTTGTTTCCAATTCTGCAATTAACTTTTCAGTTTTACGTTTAGCCCTCCTCAGCCCGTAAATGCGCTGTACAAAAGATGTAATTACTGAAACTAAATCCTGCATCAATTCATCTTTTTCATTATCCGCATCGTTAACAATTTCGAGCTTTTTACCTGTCGCCTCCAATAATAATTTAATGTAATTCAACCCGAATCTAGTCACTCTATCCCGATGCTCTGCAACCAAAATATTATAATTTGGATCTTGCAAAGCATTTGACAAAAGTTTTCTATTATCATTAAGCCCACTTCCGATTTCTTTGACAACTCTGTAAATACGATAACCTCTTGCAATAGAATAATTAGTTAGTCTAATGGCTTGGCTCTCTAAATTTGGCTTTGCTTCTGCCGATGAGACTCTGGCATAAATTAGAGCAATTTGCTCTTGTTCTATTGGATTATCAGACTCAATAATGATTGTCCCTGTTGATGGAATCTGATAGCCGTTTAGTTGTCCAGCCTTCCACCAACGATGTGCCGTTTTGTAACTTACTCCAGCTTTCTTTGCGTAATCAGATAGTTTCATCTACCTATATTACATTCATTGGGTATATATGGGTATAAAATCAATAAATATTTACAACACTCTTGAATCACCTCCCTGCTGTACTAAATGCTAAATTGCGTCTTTATGGCGATCGCTAATTTCCATAAACAGCGATCGCACAACAACAGAATCAATCAAATACTTTTGCAATATCACTACCCAACTGCGAGACAGTAAGTTCTTTGGCAAACTCACCAGCTTTTAGAAGGCTTTCGTGAATAATCGTATAACTGTTCCCACTGGCGATCGCCTGGGGATTGAAAGCACCACCGAGAAAGCTAAGTGCTTTGGAGTAAGGATCTAGTGGGTTGGACATAGCTAATTTTTTAACATTCGCATAGCTGCCATTGCGAAATTCCGCTAATGCCTCATGATGTAATTCTGTCTGGGGTGGCATTTTGTCAAGAATCAAGTCCACAGCTTGTTGAATTTTTTCTTTAGTCAATTCTTGGGTTGAAATCGCTATCATTTTGCTCTCCTTTAAATTAAAACCATTTTTTTGATTTTGCTGCTTCTATTTGTGGAACATACGAAGTATCCCACCTACGAATGATATGTTCGCGGATAATGCGAGAAACATAACCTGCGATACCACCTTGATCGTAGAAAATACCTACGTGCAAGAATGCAAAGTTGTGCGCTCCTAACGTAATAAAGTTAAGGCTACGCATTACTTTATCATCACCTGCCGGAGCAATAATATGGCTTAAAGGATTTTTGGGAAATTCGTCACCATTGGGTTGTTCCTGATAGTCAGGCATACCTTTCATACCTTTAGCCAAAATAATATCCACCCATTTCTCAGAAGATAATCCGCGATACCGCGCATCCAAGCTGGCTAGAGCCAAGTAGTAATCGCGATGGAGTGAAATAAAACCCCGAACATACTGGTTTACTAGTCCAGATTCTTTATCACCCGACATTCTACAAAAATCCTGAATCTTCTTATGATCGTCAGGAGTTAGATAGTAATAGGAAATGGGAAATGGCTGGGCAGGCAGCAATAATTCTATGGAAGACATTTCTCGACTTACGACTTTTGTAGTCTAATTCTACCCTGGTTAGCCATAATTCTGACTAATATGTGATAGCATTGCTTTAATTCCAAAATCTGCCTGGATATACGACTACTACTAGGCTATTCCACAAGTTCTCTCATTCTAGAGGCAAATTTATGCTGCGCCAGCACAACTGCAAACTTCACAAAAAGTTATATCCAGGTCTACCTGCAAGAAACAAGGCACGGATAAAAAGGCGCAAGAATATTAACTTTTTCCTTGGCTATTGCAAGCCACTTACCCATTACGGCTCAACACTAATCATAGAAACGGATTCTAGGCTGGCGATAGAAGGCTTGCGGAAGTGCTGGCAATCTGTGTTAGCTCTAGCTAAACAGCGAAATTGCAATAAGGTGTTTATCTATATCAGCAATGATCCGCGACCATACTACAAAATTTTTGACTGGTTTTTGAATTTTAAGCGTTGTTAGCAGGGCTTTGAACTTGCGATCGCTAATTTCCATAAACAGTGATCGCAAATTCCAGAATTCAATAAATAGTTTTCCCCAGTTCAAACTCTTCACCAGGAGTTTCGTCTTTGATTTTTCGTCCCATTCGTTTCCAAAAGCCTTTAATTTTCCCTCTAGCTATCTTCGGGGATACGTTATGGGTAGTAGCGAGATGTTCGACATATTCATGATATTTATTTTGCAGTTCGCCAGTATGGGCAAACATCTCCAGGGCATAAGTCATGGCCTCGCCTTTGGTTAATCCAAGTCCCATACGCAGTTGTTCAAAATCTGCAATTACTTGCACGGGTAAGTAGCAGCGAAACTCAGGCTTATCTTTGCCATCATCAGTTAAATATTCAAGATTGAGCAATTCCCTATTTTGGCTTCTAATTATTGGGCTAACGATAAATAGAAAAGTTGCGATTAAGCCAACCCCTGTTTTACCATGCCCCATCGAGCCATTGTAGTCATGGACGCAGACATAAGTTGAATGCCGCACTGGGGCACGGTACTCCGCTGTTGACAAATCAACTACTAACTTTCCACCCAGCATTCCTCGCTCTGGATGGGTGTCAATATCTTTCCTTAAGTCTGTTCGGTTTGTTGGTTTTTGTCGCTTCTGCGGATGTTCAGTCATTCTATTTATAGCTCTAGGCGCATCTCCATAATTATCATGAAGCCACAGGAAGACGAAATAATAGGGAATTTACATTTTTTATTCTAAGTTAGTTAGCGCTGTGAGCGAAAAACTGTATATTGAATACAGCGAATAGCATTTGTAGAATACGATTGCTTATTTTGTGTCCCGCTGATGTTGCTGCATCAGCGGGACTACCCCCTTGCTAACCCTCAGATAGCCACAGGAGGCAATTCATTATGACACTTTCACGCCACAAGCTCAAAAGAGCTATTCATTATCCTTTGTCGGCAAGGGCTAGAGCAAGGATCAACAGACGCGAGCCGATGCTCGTCTTAAACTTGGACTATTACTTGGCATACTGCCAGCAAAACACCCAAGACTCGACTTTAAGAATTGAAACCGACCATATATTTGTCGTGGAAGGGTTAAGGAAATATTGGCAACCCGTTATACACCTAGCTCAAGAGCAAAAGTGCGATCGCGTATTTATTTATCTCAACGACAATCAGCGACCATACTACAAAATTTTCGATTGGTACCTGGAGCTATCGCATTCTTGACCGCATCTACAAACAACCGATCGCTCAATCAAAAATAAACTACCCCACACCTACAAGACAAACATGGGGTAGTTTATTTTTTTGCCCAGCACGAATGGCATCTGTTGAACAGTCATTTTAAATAAAAACAAAAAAATCCCTTGACTGCGATCAGGTGGTTGCCTAACATGAATCTAATTGCATCCATTTGCGAAATATGGATGCAAAAAATGGAGAACAAAATGTGGTGTATCTGCTTGTCGGAGTGCGTTGGCTGCTGCATGTCTGCGGCCAACTCATCCGACTGTATATTGTCGAACTGTAAATACTGATTTAGTGAGAAAAGATATGGCTACAAAAGCAGCGTTATTTGAGAAAAATTTAATAGTTGACCCTGGCTTTGGCTTCACCAAAGTTGCCTATAGAGATGAGACGAAGCAATTTAAAAATGATTGTATTCCGAGTGTGATTGCGTTGTACGACTCTAGGGTGACTGGAATTTTGGACAAGAATACAGTCAAGGTGACAATAAATGAATCGACCAGAGTCGGGATTAATTCTGGCGATTGTCGGCTTGTAGGCAATCAGGCCAAGGTATTTCAGGGTGAGTCTGATAAATTATTTGCTTTTATGTTTCCAAAAAGTGATAAAGATATTATTCTCTGGACAATACTTGCAGCGTTTTCTAGACAAATTCCCAAAGGATTGAAAGAGGTAAAAGTAGCAGATGCTTGGGTTGTCTGTTCGCTACAAAATCTAGCAGAAAAAGACGATCTAATCTTGGCGATCGCCGGGAAGCATCACGTCACTTTTGAGCGGGAAATTGATGGGTATCGTGACGTAGTATCGGCAGAAATTAGCTGGTCAAAAGAGAAAATCCATGTTGTGCAAGAAGGTTCTGGTGGAATTTATTATGTCTTGGAAAACGACTTATACGATCTGGATTTAGAAGATGAAGATGTGCAATACGGATCTGTCTCCATTGGAGCGGGGACACTTGATTTAGTGCGTCAGAACGCCAATGGCGACATCTTACAAATTTCAAGTCACAAACTTGGATTATCTACACTAGCTCGTTCTATTTCCAGAAATCCTGAACTCAGGCAAAAAGCTAATGGTCAAGTAACCGTGGATAAAGTTCTTCAAGCTATTCAAGAAGGTGGAGCTAGCGCTACTTTTGTTTACGGTAAAGGGACTATGGGTATTGACTTTAAGGATATCTATCTTAACAGTCTGAAAATGTGGCAGAAAAATATCCTCAGTCAGATTCTGCGTGATTGGGATGAAGAGATGTCATGGATAGACCAGATATTCTATTTTGGTGGCGGGGTCAATATCCCAGAACTCAAAGAACATAAAACAAGCCAGTCTTTTTTCTTTTCTGGAGTCCACGATCCTCAATTTGTGGATGTTTGGGGATTCAGAATTTGGGCAGAGAAGAATTTATTTTAAGGGGGCAAAATGAATGGCACGATGCACAATCAACGATGCCACGTACCAAGAGCTACAAACATTCGTTGAGGAGTTCGCTCCTGTTAGTCCGCAACAAATCAACTTTTGGGTTAACCTCATTTGTAAAGTTGGGTTAGCAGCATTAAAAAACAACAAAGCAGATTTTAGCAAAATCATTGCTGGACGAAATCCCGAAGAATGGTTCTACGAAAATAATGTCACGCTTTTACCAGTACCCACAAAAGCTGCTGTTGCCACAAATCCAGAGCAATTAGCACCTAAAGTACCAGCACTAGAAGAGGGGAAACGACCCCGGAAGCCAAAATACAATCCCGCAGAATACGAAAATATCTTGAAGAGTTTGGATGCTTAAATATGGACTCAAGCCTCAACATAAATTTTGTTAAAGATAGACCTAGTAAATTAGCCGTAAGAGTAAATACGATAAGAGCCTGCACAATTATTGCTTTTAGAGTCATCTGTTACTATTTGTACCAAGCAATCAAGTGTGCAATCAGAGACTTGGAAGCAGAATACGCCAAATGTGCAGCAGAGTGGTCGATAGAAAGTGTTGAAAATGAAAACTATCTGATTATGATCTCGGTGGTTTAAATGCGTAAAAGCTATGGAATTGCAATATTTAGTTTCATTTACGCGATCGCGCTTTTATTGTATGCCTGTCAAAGACCTTTGACGCCGATCCCAGACAAGGTTAATGGGCAAGTACAGTCCTATGACTTGGATTATCGTCCTCTCCCACACTGGTGGATATTGCTCGTGCTTGTTGCTGGTAACGTAACAGTAGCGATCGCAGTTTTGTTACCAAAAGATATAGTATCGCAATTGCAAAAAATAGTTGAGCAAGAAGATGCGATCGCAAACCCACAATCATTTGCGGTAGAAACCTTTCTCAGTCAGCCAACAACCAATCAGCCTGTTGCTTGCCGTATTGAGGAGCATCCAGAAGTTTGGGAGTTGTTGCAAGATTATCTTCCAGCAATTATGCCTTCCAATTTAAAAGTGGTTTTTTATTTAGCAACTTTAAAATCTGGATATTGCCAGGGAGACAGTAAGTTAATAACTCCTGAAGAAATTATTTCTAGCAGGAATGATTTAACTCAAAAAGAAGTAGTAGAGTGTTTTCAGCAGTTAGAACTATCAAAGTATGGAACTTGCTATACCGATGGAGAAAAAATTAAGTTTTTAGCTGCCGATCTGGAGGTGTGATGGAAGAAAGTGCCGCAAAAACGCCGAAAAAGAAAACTACAATTTCGGCAATCCAACTGTTAACTGAAGCCAATAAAAAAAAAGAGGAGCAGCAAGTTAAGTATATTGAAGGTTTGCGGCAGAAGTTAACACAAGCTAAAGAGGAGGAAATAGCTTATAGAAATTTACTCTCACAGCAAGCCGAGACTCAAGAAAATAGTATTGCTTACGGCAATTTGATTAATTTCTACAAAAGCGAATTGGGGCAAACCAACCAAGAGCTTGTTGCTTTAAAGCAACAAGTTTTCCACTCAACAGCCCAGCCTCCACCTCTCCCCCAACAGTATTGGCAAGCTCCACCATCACCCATCACTCCACCACCCACCAATTTAGCTTCACCAACAGAAGTTCCATTGACACCTTTAACCGTTCAGAGCAAAAAGCTTCAGTGGTATTATTTGGCAGCAGCAAGCTGTCTAGGGATTCTAATTGCAATTGTCTTTAATTTTGTTATTAACAAAAGCAATTCCCCTGTTTTACAAAGAACCAATTACCCAATTAGGATTATCGATAAATGAAACAGAAATTTATAATTATTAACCCAGTTGGATGGGGAATAATTATAACTTCTGTTTTGTGTACCATAACTATTTATCTCTCAAAGCAGGGAGATAATTGCATGGCTGACTACGATACTATCCAGCAAGAAGTTGCCATTAAATATTTAAAAAAAGGACAGATAAATAAAGCTAAAAAAATTTTGGGTACTGGCTGTCAGTACCCAACCGATAAAGCCGGACAACAAATAATAATTTGGAATTCCTTAGAAACAAATAATCAAATTACAGCTTTGGTGAACTCTAACGGCAAGTTAGTAAAATACAACATTAGGGGCAGAAGAAATGATCGACAACAATAGTAGGTTGTTGTTTTTAGAGAACCAGTGGAACAATGCCGTCAGTAAGCTACCTCCCGAAAAAGCTTTAGAGGTCTTAGAAAGAGAAATTGCCCAAGTCAGGTCATCATCGGGGATAGACTCTTCCTCTATCGAACAGAAGGTCTATACATTGATCAGTATGGGAATCGACTACCCAACTGCATTAGCGATCGCCAATGGCAAGATTAATTTCCAATCAGAAGCTTCAAAGTCTACTAGAGTCGATCCCGACCAAGAGCTAAAGGCAATGCTGTTGGCATCTAGAAGTACGAGTACAACTCGATATCCCGAAGCTATCCCGCCAACGATCGCCGCGCAGTGGCAAGCAATTCCTCAAGCTGTACCTGTACCTGCACCGCATTACATAGATAATTCCAGTGAAGCTAAAGAACGGGGCTGGGCAGTGGTAACAGGGTCGGTGGTGGCCTGCTTGATTCTGTCTATTTGGTTTACTGTTAAACCATCAACCGGCTTACCAGATGTTACGAGGTCGTTTGTTTTTGAAAATTCTCAAAGTTCTAGCAAACCTCCACCGACTAAATTAGAACGTGCTGCCAGATTTGGCGATCGCATTGGCAAGTTTTCTGTGAGTTCCGGGTTCGGCTGGCGCATTCACCCGATTTACAAAACCCGAATGTTTCACGGGGGAGTGGATACGCCAATACCTTATGGGTTTACACTTTTGATGCCGGGAAGAAAAGGAACCTCTGGAAGCGTAAAGTGCTGGGGTGGGGAAGGGCTAAATAGCAGTTCTGCTGGTGGTGGCTTCGTAGCAACCATTACCTCCAATGATCCTCGCTACAAAAACATGAAGCTTTTGGCGATGCATCTCAAGCCTAATTCTTGCATTGCGGGCAACCATGCTGCTGGAGAAAAAATTGCGGAAGGGGGAAATAGTGGAGCAAGCACTGGCCCACACTTGCATTTAACTCAAAAAGTCAACGGCAAAACCATTCCTCCTTCCCTAACTCCAATCAAGGAGATTTTGGGTATCTACAATGCAAATTAGACCGCTAATCCTGAGTGGTGCGTTTACCGCTATCATCACTACAACTGCAATTACAATTTTTAGCCCAGGACTACGCGCAACTTTTTTGATTGAGAGCGATCGCCAGAATCACAAAACCTTCGTGGCGAAAGATATTCAAAGTTTGTTTGCCACTCCTACCTCCCTTGGAGCTTTAGCTATTGGTGCCGCAGAAGGCAACTATAGTCGGAATGGTACTAAAAATCAAATTTACTATGGGCACGAAGATCCCGCAGATTATGTTCTTAATCGCGGGTTTTGCTCGGATCGAGGTAGAGGCTTGGCTTTTTTACAAAGGATCAATCCCAAGAGAAAAAAATTCTCTTTGCGAGAAACTACCCAAGCAGCTGATGCCCAGTGCTTAAAGTATATTCGAGCTGATCTCCAAAAGATTATCACCAACTTTCAAAATGTAGGACTTGACCCTACTCGCAATATAGAAGCTGTTATCAACGCCGCAGATTTACGTAATCAAGCTAATCCTAAAGTCCATCAACGGTTTGTCGTTAGATACGCCGAAGCCTTAAAGAGGAAGGATATTAAGAACAAAATCTCTTGGGCCAGGACAATGGCTTTTTACACAAGGAGATGGACTTCCACCGGATTAATCAGAATCTGCGATCGCGAAAAAAGAGGTTTGTCAAATTTTGACTGTACTTACTACGACCAAAACAGGCGAGCTACTGAAATTTACTACGTGCTAAAAAGATGGAAACAGACAAATTAGTGTTTGTACTAATGGTTGGGTGGGTTGCATGGTTTTTTACCGCTGCGGTTTCCCTGATTTTTTCGACATCGATTATTTTCTCCATCCTACTTACTTCCGGCTACCTTGAAGGAGCTTTCCTGCTCCGCGAGGATTTAAAATTTCGCTATTGGGGACATCTAAGAATTATCTGGTTGCCATACCAGAAGGTGGTGAAATTTCCCAGCAAAATACCAATTGTAAATATTCTTTTACAATTGGCATACTTGTTAGCATTTTTTTTGTTTGCCCAGTTTTTACTGTATGGAATCTTCTCGCTGCCCAACTCGGCAAACAAGCCTGTAATCAACTTGTTACTCTCACTGGTGCTGACGTTGCGATCGCATCTGTGGGAATTACTCGTTTGGCTAATCGGGATTGTAGGTGGGAATTATGTGGGGAGGAGGGAATGAAGAATTTTTGCCTATCACTGCTGGCATTATCACTACTGGCAATGGGTTTTGCTTTGAATAAGTCACAAATTCTGGGCTTATTGAGACAAGAGAAACCCGTTATTTTGTTGGGAGAAGAGACAGAAAAAGAAGTTATCAATTCTGATTTCAATATCGAGAGTCTCCGCAAAGTTGGTGAAATCGGAAGAACTGTGATTTCAACAGAAGTCGCGATTCCCTTAACTAAGGAGAATTTAATTTTGAATTTGGTTCCCAGCGAAACCAAATTTTATTTTTTTGCCCAAGGGGAAGCAACCTCAAGCATTGATTTGGGAGAGTTGACAGCAAACGATATAAAAATATCCGACGACCTAATCGAAATCCAACTTCCTCGTCCCAATTTGAGAAATTTAACATTCCGCATGGGGAAAGCAGAGGTTGCAGATTTGCAAGAACAAGGTGAAATTGAAGCCTTTGAAAAAGTTACTAAAAAATTATGTACTGACGGAATTTTACAACAACCCATAGCCCCATCAGCAAGCGAGTTAGCTCAGATTTTAGCGTTAACTCAAAATAAACCAGTCAGAGTCAACAAGCCATCATTATCTTTAGACGAATGCATCAAGATCGTAACTGCTTATCCGAAAAATTAACACTGCGAGAAGACCAGCTAGATATTATCAAAGAAATTGGTCAGCATTTAACCGCAAAAGAGGACAGAATTCTCGTTTACGCCCCGACTGGCAGTGGGAAAACATTTACTTTAGCCCAATTAATTAACCAGTATCTATCTGCAAGCAAGCACTTGTTCATCGTAAATCGCGACGCTTTAATTCTCCAAGCTTACAACGAATTCAAGCAAGCTGGACTAGAATCTGGTGTTTACGCTGGCGAGTATAGCAGCCTCCTTAATAAAACTTTACCGATTCAAATTGCCTCGGCTCAAACGATTAATGCTAGAGGCATGGAGTGGTTCGAGGCAGATTTTGTTCACTTAGATGAGTGCCATCTGACCGCTTACTGCGCCATCTCCCAAGGGTATTTTGATAAGCTCAACAATGTAATTATTGGCTGGACGGCGACACCGGAAAGGTTAGCTCGCGACGAAGAACTTGGAGATAAATTCAATGTGATGGTCAAGGGTTTGATGCCTTGGCAGATGATTGAGTTAGGGCTTTTGAAAAAGCCGATTTATTACAGTTTAAGTAAAAAGATTCAATATAACGTCAAGCATCAAAATACAATTGCTGTCGCTATCAACGAATATCAAAGGCTAGCAGCAAATCGCCAAGTAATTTGCTTTACTCAAGATGTCGAGCAAGCTCATGAAATAGCCCATCAATTTAATGAGAGGGGAATGCCGTTTGCCGCGATCGATAGCACCATGAAACCAGCGTATCGGCAAACGATGTACAATTCGTTGGAGGCAGGGGAAATTGTCGGGTTGAGTTCGTTCGATGCACTTTCCGAAGGTTTCAACGTGAAAAGAGTTTCCTGCATTATCCTGATGCGAGATACTGATTCAGCAAGCAAGTATTTTCAACAAAAAGGTCGGGGTTTGAGGCAGTTTCCAGGGATAGATGATTGCATCATTTTAGATATGGTGGGATTGTCTAGCGACAATCGATTTGGCACAATTCAAGACATCCTTGATGTCAGCTTGAAGACATCTTTTTCTAAACAGGTGGGCAACTTCCCCAAAAAGGTTTGTCCTAGTTGCGATGCAGTACTTGCTGCTTTTGAAAAACAATGTCCCCAATGCAAGTATAGATTCCCGATAAAGGAGATGCCTCCTTTGTCTTTGGAAGAAAAGTTATTACAGAAAATCCCAGCCAAAGACAGGGCAGCGGTACTTTCTGCTCGGACACTCAGAAAAAAAGCTTATTTTGAAGGGGGATCGCTGGTATCGACGACGCAGATATTAGGAAATAGCAATGGTAAAATTATTGAACCTCAATATTTAAGAGGTGCTATTTTTGGAAACAAGGCTACGGTCTTAGAAGAAAGCAAATTTCTCACGTACTTACAATCGGTTGCAGTAAATGAAGGAAAAAGCCAGGATTGGGTTAGATCAGAGTTCTCGAAAGAGTTCGGTCTTACTACTAAATAACCGCTACCAAATCATTTCCGCTTTGGGTTCTGGTGGGTTTGGCGATACGTATCTGGCCAGAGATACCTACTTACCGTCCAATTCTAAATGCGTCATCAAAAGGTTGCGTCCCACCACGCAAGACGCGGAAATTGATCGCGTCATTCATCAAAGCTTTGCTACAGAAGCCCGAATTCTGGAGAAAATAGGGCGAGAGTGCGATCGCGTTCCCAAGCTTTACGCCTATTTTTCTGAGAATAAACAGTTTTTCTTGGCTCAGGAGTACATCCAAGGCTACACATTAGAAAAGCTGATTAACTCAATTGGAGTTACCAGCGAAATTCAAGTTAAAAATATTTTGTTAAATTTATTGCAGACTTTGCAGTATTTACATAGTAATGAAATTATTCATCGCGATATCAAGCCAGAAAATATTATTTTACGTTATCCCGATTTAATTCCAATTTTGATTGACTTTGGCTCCATCAAAGAGACGATGCGAAGCAGTGGGTTAGCCTTGGGTACAGTTGTTCTTGGAACTCCTGGATACATGCCTCCAGAACAACAACAGGGAATGCCCCAATTCTCCAGCGATATATATTCCTTGGGGATGACTGGTATATTCCTACTCACTGGGAAAAACCCTTTGGAACTCGAAAGAGATGCAACTGGAGTTATTGATTGGAGCCAGTACGGTCGAATTTCTCCTAGTATGCTAGAGGTGTTGCAGACAGCGACACATCCCAATTTAAAGATTAGATACGGCAGTGTCGAGGAGATGATTTTAGCAATTCATCAACATGAGAAAAACCAAAAAACAACGCTGGCAATTAAACTGCCAGATTCTGAATTAAAAAAAGACGAAATCAATCCGCTAATTTCTATTGTGTTAATTTTTTCCATTTTATTAACAGTAGCGGGGTTGTTTTCTCAAGACCGGACAAACCGACCCGTGAATGAAAAAGCTAATTCCAACTCTATATTAAAGTAAATGCCATGAACAAACCCCGAAATACGTCTGACTGTTTGTTTTTAGTAGCAGCATGGGAAGAAGACATTATAGGTGTTTTGACGATTATTGAAAAAGCAATCAATTCGCTATCAGCTATAAGTCAAGGGATTGTTCCCCGGTGCAATTTCTTTATAAGTCCTAGTTTGAAAACAGTTCAAGCTATTTTTTGGCACAATAATCTTGAAAAGACTATAACAATTTCACTTAATCAGAAAAAACAATATTTGCAACCATATATGTATGGCACTCAAACAATCATCTTTATGTTGCCAAACAATGCTGATTCAGTAGAGGTTGTATCTGCAATCAAAGAAGGTTTTAAAGAGGCAGAGACTGGTTATGAGTACAAGGTTTGGTTTTGCGAAAACAACGGTAAATCAGATTGGCAAGAATTAGTCTTTTATGATGATTGCGGTAGTTGGATTGTGGCAGGGAGTAGGTAAGATTAATAATAGCTATCTAAAGCCTACTTAGTTATCTAACTCAATTAAATATCTAAACAATGAGTACAAAATTAGACTTGTTTTTACATCAACATGGAATTCGCGTTAATGATGACGGGAGTTTTAATGAGACTCTGGCTTTTGAAGCAATCAAGCCATATTTTACGGAATTAGAAAAATTTAGTTTTAAGAACGCCTACCTTAAGGTTTTGTTAATAGACAACCGACCTTGTAACATTTGTCCTTATTATGTCGAAGTTCCCAAGCTGAACCAAAAGGGTTGGGGTAAGGGAGTCGATGGCAATGAGATAGACCTCTCACCTGTAGATATCAATGAATTCGATCTACCTGTTGGTAGTTTTCGGATAAAATTAATAGAGAATTTTGGGATTGAGGTATACAGCAGAAATTATCGACCTCAAGAATTAGGCACAAATTATTTTGTAGAAACTTTACACAAAGACGCTCAAGATATAGTTGATATTATTAAATCTAAGCCCGATATATTGCCGAGCGACCCACTATTCGGCTCGCCAGAAGGGGTGGAAGATAATGAAACAATATCAGTAAATGTATTAGGGAAACAAATCGGTTGGTACTGGTTAAATGGCGAACCAAAAGAAAAGATTTTAGCCCCGGAATTAAAAGCTGGTTTAGTATTTGAGTCTGAGAATCAGCGTTGGACAGTGACTAGGGATAGATATTACGATAATTCCATAATTGTGGTTTGGTGCATTAACGCCGATTGCGAGAAAAGAAAATTCCCAGTAGCTTACGTTTCATTAGTCACGAAGCGATCGATACCAGAACATCCTCTCATTGGATTTCAATAAAATATTAATCAAAAAATATGCCTCAACAAGTAAGAATATCCGATGATACTTACGATACCCTCAGAGAAATTAGCTTTTCCCTGGAGTCTGAATACATGAAAGCAACGCCAACAATTCAAGATTTGGTAAGTGTTGCTCTGGAAAGATTAATTGAAGATTGGGAACACCCAGATAGCAAAGATAAGCTTTTGAAAGAACTGTTAGAACATAGACAAATGGCGCGATCGCGTATGGGGAATCGCGGTTAGTTAACAACAACGCACGATTAAATGTTTATTCCCATACGGGCTATATTGCAGCCATCGCTTAGTACAATAGTAGTATAAGCAATCGCACTAATTTGTTTAAAGATTAAATAGTTATGAGCAGACAAGAATTAAATGTAAACTGGGAGCAACCTGGTCAAATTGTCTCATCATCTAAGGGTACGATACAAGTTCAAGATGAAGATGTGATTGATGTTGATTTTGCTGAAGTAAAGACTAAAGTTCAAGATTCTCGCCATCCTGACTTAGACTATTATGTAGATCATCCAGACAGGAAACCCAGGCGTT
The DNA here is from genome assembly GCF_013393905.1 of Nostoc sp. C052. Lineage (GTDB taxonomy): Bacteria > Cyanobacteriota > Cyanobacteriia > Cyanobacteriales > Nostocaceae > Nostoc. The sequence continues at coordinate 179,578 of NZ_CP040278.1, read as the reverse complement.
AGACGAGCTAAACTTTTAGCAAAAAAGCCACCTATGAGGTATGTACCTTACAGGTGGCTTTTAAATTTAATACTAGTTCAATATCAATTATACTTTGATTATTTACATTTTGTTCTCCATTAAAATCGTCACTTTACCGCTTCACAGGCAAGGGCATTTTTTGCAACTTCCCAACAAAATCTATAAGCTCGGCATCGGTGAGTTCCGATCGCAAAGACTTTTTATAAGTCTGGATAACATACTCTTGGGCACGTCTCTTAGTCCAGCCCAGAGCTTCGATCAACTTGTCACTTTGGGCAATCAAGGCGTCTCGTCGCGCTTGATTATCAAAGCTAGTGGGTGGCAATAGCGTAGGTGGAGTTGTAACTTCAAACGTAGACTGAGGCTGAGGCTGGTTCAATTGAAATTGCACATTAGCGATGATTGCTGCCCAGTCTGCTTCTGGATTCCACTCTGGTTTAATTTTTGTTTTTGTCTCGGCATCACAAATGCGGCAAAATACGACATTTTCCTTACCAAGGGAAGCGTAAACAATTATTGGCTTTGAGAAATCTTGAACCTCGGCGATCGCCAATAAAAAGGTCTTGGCGAAATAAGTTTCAATCCCGGTTCTAATTATATATGTGTCATCACACTCCATAACAATGTCGAGTTTAGGCGTATCTTTGCCTTTGTAGTCCTTGTTAGTTATTCGTAAATTTGATAGATACCCGCATAATGCAGGCTGGTATTCTGGAGTGGAAATCTGTTTTTCCACATCGTAATAATACCAACAATAGTCATTACCATTATCTTCCTTTTTTCTAACATAAAGGTGGATTGGATCTGGCTTATTACGAAGCCCTAATTTTATTTGCATTGTAAAACTCCAAAAACTTTAATTGTTATTGATAGAGGTTTGAAGTTAGATTTGTTCAATATTATAATCATAAACTAAAGCTAAGTAAAAAGATATTAGCTAAAGCAAGATTTTGTGGTAAAAGTTAACAGTTGATTGCAAAAGATATAGTAAGAATTTGCATAAAAATAGCCCTCAATTTAGTTGAGGGCTATTAACAGTATTTGTTCAATACCTAAATTTATTCAGCTTTAGATTTGCGAAACATTGATGTTACTTTTTCTTCATTAGAAACAGAAGTAGCGTTTACAGACTTGAGCCAAGCTTTTTGTTTTCTAATACGGTTCTTTAAACCTAGCGGATCGTTGATTTTATGGATTACATAAATTGTTGTATCCTTACCCTGCTGGTTCAAAAGTTGATTCACTAAGTTCAGAAGTTTAGCTGACTGAAGAACTTCGCAGATTAATTCAAGCTCCTGTTTAAAACGAAAAGTTGCAATTTTTGTTTCCATATCTAGCGTCCAATGATTGGACTTAATGGATTTACCTTTAATATACAAAAATAAATTACGGTCATAAAAACCATCAACTTCTTCATCTAAGATAAAGTTAATATCTTCTTGAAAACGAATAATTTCGCCTTCTTTCATGAGTTTATCTATCTGTGCCCAACAGCTAATACTTTGCATTTCATTCTCCACTAATGTATATTATTATACTAACATACAAGAACTTACTGTAATTAGTGCTGATAAATTAATGCATAAAAAAGCCCTCAGTTGAAACTGAGGGTAAAAGTTAATCGCTATGCCAAACAGTTATACAAGCTGCATCCCAAGAAGTTATCTCTTCTGCAAATATAGAGATTGCGTTGAGCATTTGATTATTGAGATTTGTTGTGTGCCATTGAATTTTCAAACCATCTTTTTCGTACCAACAAAGTCCGAATTGAGTCTGAGGTAATTCTACTTGGCGTTTGACAACTATAATTTGGTTGTCTAGATTTGTGGCATCTGTGTATGCAAACAGCGCATACATCAAATCAGAAGTTGGTTCGACAGCAGTACCTAGCATTCGAGGTTGAATCAATATTTTGAAAAATATATTACTCTGGGCAAAATATTGTTTAGTTTTCTCTACGACTAAATTGAAGTTATCTCCTTCAATGAATTTAACAGTGCGAACAGAGTAATTTTTGGTTCTTAAAGCAGTCGTAGGGACTTTTGCAATCCAAACCTGTTTTTTTGCTTTTCGAGAATACTCAAAACAGATCAATACATAGCGCCATTGTTTGGCGAAATTCACGATTTGATTTTTAAGCATAGAAAAGCCCTCAGTTGAAACTGAGGGTCAAAAATATTAACTATGAACGCACCAAATACCATCAGGGTATTCAACCGTCCATTGCAGGAGAATATTTAAGGCATATCCTGCATTTCCTGGAGTTGCTGCCCAATAACCACCACCGTCTTCAACGAGCAGAAATTCTTGAGCTTGAGCCAGAATGTCTGCGTTGCTGGGATGGTTTAATTGTTGGGATGTCAGAGATGCCACCCGTCTTCCTAATGATGAGGATGCTGGCTGTAAAACTTTGGTGCAACGCATCCAATAGCTTCCTTTGAATTGAGTAGTTCCAAGCTGCTCAACAGCTTGGGAGAGCCTCGTTTGGGTTTCGCTAGCTTTTTTGCCAGAAAGCCAACGGATACCTAATTCGGCATCCAAGTGTTTTCTGAAAAGTTCGCGATAGTTGGAAGTAATGTTTAGTTCAGCTTCTTTTGTACCCTCTGAAGGGTAGACCCCACCCTCTCGAAGAGGATGTGCTAATTCTAGCGTTTCTCCAAATTTGTCTTTTAAATAAACGTCGTAACTCATCTTTTTTCAAATTTGAATAATGGAGCGATCGCTAAAAATAGAAATAGCAATCGCATTTGGTTAGCTATGGTGCTGGTACATTTATGGACTATATAAATATCCCAAACCTCCCCAACCTGAATTTGCTCAAGTAATGGATTTTCTATCATATTCTAAGGTGCTTTGGAATTATCAAGTTTGCGGACAGCTTCTATGTATTGCTGACAAACAGCCTTCCTTTGATTAATTAAATCTTTGCACTCTTGCAGAAAATCTGCTGCTTCTTCTAAAGTCTTGCAATTGTGTTCGGCATAAAGCTTTGCAAGCTCTAGATGAGAAACTTGTAATAGTTCTTCCAGCGCATTGGCGATCGCTGAATCTATTGAATTTAATTGTTCGATTATTTCTTCCATTTTGCTCTCCATTAAAAGCTTGAGATACTTACATTCTAACATTTTCAAGTATTAAAACTAACCGTGAAAAACAAGTATTCTCAATCTTCACCCACAAAAAAAGACAGACTTACGTCTGCCTTATTGCTAATTATTCAGGGAATCCTTAGTCCATACCTACTAATACTAATGTGTTTAGACAATTGGTTTTGTTCATTTTGTTCTCCTAATTAGATTAATCATTTCTGATGAAAACTCCATTGCATCCATATACGAACTTGGACACAAATATTCTCCCACTTACAAACTGCCCGATAGTTTTTAAATCGGGTGACTGTAACGTTTGGTGGAGTTGGTACCCCTTCTTGGGGTTCTTTTTGGAATAAGTCACAGCAGCCTCATCACACAATTTCTCGCCTTCGGTTCTAATTTCCAAAGTTTCTTCGAGAAGTGGAAAAGCGCTACTGCGCCACGTCACCACAACCGTCGCATAATTGGGTTTTGGTATGAACTTTTTGTCTTCTGCGACAGCAGAACTGTTACTAAACAATACTCCCAAACTACTCAACAATCCTAACTTTATTACCAACAAATTCAATTTGCCCATAAGTCTCAACTAATTCTTCATCTGGAGGCGGGTCATTGACCCAAAGGACATTTCCAGTAATAGTGCCAAAACTATCACTGGAAATATCATTTACCGCTTGCTTGGGATCATCTTGTTGATTACTGTTTTCTTCTGATTGCATTGTTTTCATTCCTATGAATTTTAATTCTGTCTTTAATTGATAGTTATTAAATCTTTGTTATCAAGCTGATTATTTTATTTTTTGATTTAATAACTATCATAGGTTTGCCTAAGTACAAACCTCTTAAACAATTGTAGCATTTTATTCCTTGTATTAACTAATTGCAATAACTTATAAACATAAAGATAGGTATTGTTAACTTGTTGCCAACAAAAAAGGCAGACGTAAATCTGCCTTATTGCTAATTATTCAAGAATCTGTTTAGAGAGCTACACAGTTTCTATTCCAAGAATCCAAATCTTCAGCGAATATTGCGATCGCATCCAAGATTGGATTATCGTTATACGTAATATGCCATTGAATGAGAAAACAATCCTTCTCGCGCCAGCATAGTCCAAATTGGGCTTGAGGAAGTCCTGCCTCGCGTTTAACAGCTATGAGGTCGGATTGTAAATTTGTGTTAGTAACATCTGTGTACAGAACATAAACACTGCCAGAAACTGGCTCGACAGATGTACCCAATACTTGACAAGGCTTTTTTTGTTGGACTCTTTCCCAGGTAGATCCTGGCGTAATTAATGGCATATCGGTATTTTTGTTTGCAGGTTCTATTTGCTGAAACGTTTTGGCTTTGGTGCGTAAGTTTCATGTAAATCTTCTAAATTTGGTGCATTTTCAAACACTATATTTAGCTCTCCTTTTTCCTGTATAACTTTTGCCCAAATTTCTTCCCATACATTAAGTCCTAGAGAATGCAATCTCATGACACTAAAATCACTAGGCATTACCTTACAGAAGAAATCGTAACTTCCTCCGCAGACATTCTCCCAAAAACACCAAACCTCACCTCCAGTCAATCCACTCATGATGAAAAGGATAGCTAAGAATCTGAGATTGCCGTGTTCACAAAAGTAATCCAGGACAATTTCCATTACTTCGGCATCACCGTTTACTAATGTCCGAAATAATTGCATGTCACTCATGGCAAAAGGATTTGTTTCCATGTCGGCTTCTATATTATTTGGGATTTTTTGAATTTTTATGTAACCTTTATTCTCTTTCTTCATCAGTCATTGGTTTCATTATATTCCACCAGCAAATGTGCGATAAAACAACGCTTCGTCATCTGGTTTAAAACGCTTGAAATCTGGATAGATAGTATATTCTAGCCAGCGTTCTGCTAGGTTCCTATCCGGCTCGGCATCAATGCTTTTGATTGCAAAGTGGAGCAAATTAGGATTTGGAGAATAAGCACACCGAGCAGCAAGAATAGTACGCTCAATGTGGCATGGCATGGGATATATATCCGATTTTTCCAAGGGGAAAACCCATATCTTTAAACCAATTATTGTTCGATGCTTTAGTCCTTTGGTTTTCAAAGGATTGAGTACTATCAATACTTGCTGTTCGTTCCACGGGTTAGTTAGTGGAGATGAAATTCTTACAAATTCAGAGTTTTTGTCTTCCCATCGATGTTTACCCGTTGAACTCAGCCCTTGATATCGGTAGTGGTGTTTCTCTGGTAATTGAAATGTTGTGATTTGCATATTTATCAGACATCGACTCCTGAATGGAATTTAGGATGTATACTCGTTAAATACGCCTATCGGCATCAGAGATTGGGTTAACCTATCTTTAGTTTATCAGATTAGCTTACTGTTTAACAAAGCTAACAAGTAGTTAATCAAACTTTTGAAATAGTATTGGACTATCTCAATCTGATAGAATAATAGGTTGAATGTCATACAGGAAATCCACCATCATGAAATCCATTAGACAAAACAATCAAGGTAGACACGAATACGAAGAAATCAAACCTGAATGTTTGTCAAAAACCTTGGTTTTTAATTCCGCTAAAATAAATCTTGAAACCGAAAATTTCAAATTAGCGATCACCAGATTCAACAAAAGCATCAAAAGCCCTGAATACCAAGCTTATGTTGCAAAATTTGCAAGTAAAATCAAGGATTCATTGAATATTTTCTTAACCAACCCAAAATCATAGAAGACTCTTCGTAGTAAAACCTTTCGCCTTCGATGTCAGAAGTTTTTATACATGCATTGTTATGTGGGTGAGGGAAAGAACCGTAATACCCTTCTTGGATAGAATTATCTTTCATTAAAAAAATATATGTGCCATAATCTTCTGGCAATCCTTCGATCACTTCAAAAAATATTTTATTTGACATTTTCAACCTTAAAGTCAATGGATAAGTCGGGCTGTTCGCTAAAGTCCACTGTAGCATTCCAAGGATACTCTCCATTCTCGTTTTGCCAAAAGAGTTGCAGAGGAGGGACTTCAATATTGCCATAATACCGCAAAGCCATACCAAAATAATAATCGTAATTCGATTTAGCAACTGGCTTAAATATTGTCTTTGAATTTTCAAAAAACTCTTCAAAATACTCTATATCTGGTTGATAAACTTTCTTGCTATGCTGGATTTGACAAGCAGCAAAACTTAAAGTGTTTGAGGATAGTTCCATAGGAAGCCCAACCATGATAATTTCAGGGTGTTTGTAATTTTGCCACAGCCCAATCGTATAACAGAACCTAACATTCTCTCCAAAGATAGGCATTATTGCCCAACCTTGTTTATCAACACAGTCAATAATTATATTCAGAAATTCAACATAACTCCCCATAAAAATACCCGAAAATTGCTAAGTTATCGTTCCACACTTCATAATATCTAAAAACATCTATGTTACATTAGTAGTACAAAGATACTCACAATTGAATTACTTCTTTGCAAATCTTACCTTGATATCCAATTGGTAATTATCAAATGACAAAACAAGATCCGAAGGCATTGTTCGTTATTTCTGGTGGAGAAATTCAACCAGAGAATGTAATTTGTTCTGGATTGTTAGCATATCTTCCTTTGGTTTCCAAAGAGCAAGGGAGCAGCACATCTTGTTCTTACTACGTAAACGGTGTTTTTCCAGAGATTAAGCCTTTAGATGAAAAAGATCCTCTTTACAGCATAGATAAAGGTAATCCTGGCGATCTCGCTCCTACATGCGCTTTATGCCAGCATTCTAGTTTAGAGAACTCGCAAAAGGGCAGTCGCAGTGAAGGAAAGTTTCCCCAAGAATTATTACCTCTGCGTTTATTTAGATGCAGACAGGGGCTATTCTTGGTAGTTCCCGGACTATACGATGATAGCCCTCAAGAAATCAAAGTAGATGCAGTTTAGCTACACAGTTGTAGAAATAACTCAAAGTCAAGCAAATGTCATGTTGGAGTTATTAACAAATTATCATTTTAAGAAGAGTTGTGAGAAATTATTCTTTTTCGCAGAGATAGATGACGATGACGAAGAATAACTTGGCGATCGCTGAGTTGTTCGTTTAAATAAAAAATCCCCCAACAGTTATTCTGCTTGAGGGATTTTTTAGTTCAAAACTTGCTATTATTACGATACACATATCAATAGTCGTTTTGCGTCATAAAACGACTATTTTCATTCATAAATGTTGTCAACGACCCGATTCATCCCGTCCCTGACATTACCATCTTTGTCAATGTAGCTATTTTCACTAATCTTGCCTTTTCTAATAAATTCTGAGGTAGTCTCATTGTCTACCCTATTTTTATATATGGGATGAGTCGCATAGCTGTTAGTCGTTTCATATTTGCTTTCATGAAAAGACTCAACATTACTAGAATCTTTATAGTTTTCAGCATATCGGAATTTGTCGTACCAAATCTCGACTGTATTTTTATTCACTCCGACATCGGAAGCAGCTCTCTTGAAGCTGTCTCCCCTTTTAAATGCTTGATAAAGTCTTTCGCGAACTTCTGAAGATAAACGGGTTTTGGAAGCTAAGGTTCCTTCACAAGCAGAAACAGATGTCGTGCATACGGCACAGTGATATCTGGGATAGTTCTGCCCTTCCTTTAGTGGCAGTGGAGTTAATCTTGAGGAACCACAGTGAGGGCATGTTTCTAGATCGGGGGAGGGATTCCAATCTAAGGCACGTTCTTTGTTGCGCCGATCCTGTTCCTCTTGCTCCCTAGCATCTCTTGCTACTTTTTCACGAAGATTATTATTGCGGCGTTCGACATCTCGTCTATAGTGCCCACCAAACATTCTTGATACCTAGATTTATATATTACAAAAACGCATCAAATATATAAGCATTTCTATTAATTGCTTTTTAAAAATGATTTTTGTAAATTAAGTAAATCAAGCATTGATACCTCCATTTATTTGAAAAGATATAATACCATTCTGGAAAGGAATACCGCAAATATCCCCAATACACAAAGACGGAAAAATTCATTAAAGTACAATGCCAGCAATCTAATCTAAGAAATTTTTATAAAATTAGCCAAAATAAAAGCCCCCTCAGTAATATATTTACTCAGGGGGCTTTTATTTTGGCTTTCTGACTTATGGCATCACAAGAGTTACTTGTTGAACGTATTCAACAAAACTGTGTGCTTCATTACTAGAAAAATTTACATCATTTTCTAGACACCAATTAGTAGCTTGTGCAATCAAATCCTGCGCTACTGCGATCGCTTGATCTCCAGAAACTATCAAATAGTCAAAATCTTCGATAAAAGAAGCTGTCTCACAATTGGTTACAGCATGAATCGCGACTTGTCTGCATGGCAGAGAAGTGCAATCAAAGCAAATGAAGTCGTTATCGTCGCCAATGCTCCATTCAAGCTTGCCGTAGGGGTCTGTTGTCGCAACTTCGTCTGTTGGATTCTCGTAAAATTTGTATCTTTCAGAATTTTCACCTCGGCGAAGACAGGAGGCAAACTTTTGAGCATCCTCCCAGGAGGATAGCTTAGTTATGATTGAATTCAGATAAATACTGCCTTCACCTGCTTCTTCAATTCCGATATGCCAATTATTTATAGATTCCTCCCAGATTAGCAAGTTTCCAATTCGGCTATGGATGATTTGGTCGTATTTTTGAACATGGAATTGATACATTCCATCTCTCAGCAAAGGCTTCAGCATATCTAATGTTAGTAATTTAGCTAAATGACTTTCTGGCTCTAAGCAGAAAAATTTACGAACTATTGGATGTAACTCATCAAGGCTAATGGGAATCCCATTTTCTGTAACCGAACTAATTATCAATCCCAATCCTTCAGGATGGGCGATCGCCGAGAATCTATAAATTAACTTCATTTTGTTCTCCTTTTTGTTTCTTACTTGCTTCTGAAAACAATACTGTACTTGTATATTCAGACACTTATATTGTAGCAATTTTAGGTATTAAAACTTTAAAAGGTAGGCTTCTAGAAGCCTACCTTTTAAAGTTTTAAATGGTCATATTTTAATGGCTAGATAAATAATTAGTTGTCCATTCTGGGTTGTTTAATCTGCATTTGATAAGACAGCATTAGCAGGAACTCTTACCAAGTAAATTTGGCAGAATCTGCCATCATAGTCCTTCCATTGATTTGGAGCGCTAACTATTGCGTCGTACTTAGCAGGATTTCGATAAGCATCCCAGGCTAATTCTTGTTTGGCAGGATTACCACCCAAAAAAGTATCGTCACCTAGTTCTCCGTTGATGCGGAGTAGGAAGATTTCGTACTCTTTCTCATCTACATAGCCCCAGCCATCGATTCCCTGCGGAGGTTGCTCTGGGAAGTGACGATTGTAGACTTCTTTTATGTCCAGACAAAACTGAGTAACATCAAAGTTTTCAATTAAAGATGGCTTTTTTTGAGAACTATTAAACAAATAAGACATGAGATAGAAAATCGTATCGTGATATCCAAGCATACTTACTAGATATCCGATAAATTGAGGCGGATAAAAGTTAGCCTCGGATGCATTGTCAGTTAATTGAATCGCAATCTCATTGTTACTCGCAACTGTAATCTTATAGCCGTGCTTCATTTTGTCTCCATTAATACCTAATACTAGTATAACGCAATACAATTTATAATCCTTGCAGCCAACTAATCCAAACAACTTCTAATGTAATCTTTTTTATTTCGTAAAACAGCCAGTGCTTGATATTGAATTTGGCGAATTCGCTCCTTACCCAAATCAAGTTTTTTTCCAATTTCAAGTAGAGTAAGTTCGTTGCCGTCTATTAATCCATACCGCCAAACGATCACATCTCTTTGTATGGGAGTTAGACACTTCAATATATTTTCTATCTCATCTAATAACATATCTCGCTCTAAGATATGTCCTGGCAAGTTTTCGTCGGGAACTGGCAAAACCTCTGATAAATCATTGTCTTTGTTTTTCCCAATTTTCAATTCGAGAGAAATAAGAGGTTGAGAACATTGCAAGTATTTACGAATTTTCTCAGGAGGTAAACCAGTACTTTGGGAAAGTTCCGCCAAGGTGGGATTACGCCTCAAGGCTTGCGCCAATTGTCGTTCGTGCTTTCTGATTTTGTTCAAAGCTTCAGTCAAATGAATTGGCAGACGGATAGTCCGCGATTTCTCCGCTATTCCTCTGGTAATGTGCTGTGTTATCCACCAGTGAGCGTAAGTAGAAAACTTAAATCCCTTGTCGGGGTCAAACTTCTCGACTCCACGATCCAACCCTAATGTGCCTTCTTGAATTAAATCCAAAAATTCTACTTTCCGATTTTGGTAATTTTTTGCAATGGAAACTACCAACCGTAAGTTAGCCACAACCATTTGTTCTTTAGCCGCTTGCCCATCTCGGATAATCGAAGAAATCTCTGCTGGAGATTTCTTCGTAGCTTTACTTAATTCAGCATCAGTTGCTTCTCGTTGCAACCTTGATTCAAGCTTTTTTTTCTGGTCTAACAAGGCAATCATCTGCTGCACTTGCCTCGAAAGATTTATCTCCTGTGTTGCAGTTAACAGAGGGTAAGAAGAAATTTCTTGTAAATAGTCCTTAACCATATCTACAGTTTTAGGCATAATTATTAATATCTAATTTTTGCTAAAGTGCCATCATCTAATTAGTTTTTCTAACAGATGACGATCTTAATTACAAAATATTAATGCTAAAGCATTCTCCTGTAAAGCTGCAAAAGGGAGATAAAAAAACGTTTCATCGAGCAAAAGCTTTGTCCATTTTAAGTGGCAATCCCTTTAGCAGAGAAGCAGCTATCGGGCATTCAGATAGGCAAGTTCCAGGGAAACGAATGTTGATGTTTCTGCTGATTTTCGCAGGAAGCTGGATATCCCCAGCGCAGCGATCGCAAATAAATTTCTCTTTTAATGATTTGGGCATTTTTGTGACTTTGGTCTTAATAAAGTTGAGCTACCACGGAATTCCGTAATAGTTAGATGTTTAATTGCTTAAGGGATCGTTGGCTGCAAACTCAAAATACTTGCTCCCCTCTACTTCTACTGGGTTAAGTCGGAATAAGCCTCCTCCAGCATAGTTACAAGGGAGGTTACGATCATCCTTGACAAAAGCCTCTTTAGAATTTGACATCCATCGACCTACACAAGAAAAAGCAACTGAATTCTCCGGCGCTCCAGCATCCTTGTAGTCGCGGACAGAAGCAATATATCCACAGGATGGGCATTTAAATCTCCAATCCAAAAAATTGTTGCCAAACAACTTGTTACCCTGCGCCAACCATTGTTCTTTCGTGTAAGTAGTCATAAATGAGTAAAATCAACCAAAGTAATTTCAGTAACTTAGCGATCGATGAAAATCATTGAGGTACGAACTTTTTCCTCCTCAGCTTGAAAAATTTTCTGCATAGAATATTGTCTAACAAATTCTTGATGCTGGGGAGTATTCCATTGTTGGGCGATCGCGTGATGCAGAATTAGTCCTTCGGCATCACTTTTGTGACAACAAGCCACATGCCCTTCTAGTGGCTTTAAGTTCAAATCGTGCAATTCGCACAAATTATCCTGATTCAAAAATGTACATTTCCCTTTAGTCCAGGAATCAAGAAGCTGGGGGTCTTCGGGAAGCTCTGGAGCTAATATGCCTTCGTATCCCGATATCGCACAAGACATAAAATAAAACTCTGGATGGTTGTTGTCTCCATCCTTGTCCCACCATTCAATCATTAGCCTATCAGAGAAACCTTTATCGATTAAATTTTTGGCTTCTTCGGGAGTGAGGATACAAGGATTACTTTGGCACATCATCACTCCATGCAGACATCCAGCACAAGTAATTTTTTCCATTTCAAAACCTGACAAATATCAGTCTAAAGTCATAATAAAACAAAAAATGAGGCGAAAGAAAAAGTTTTTACACTTCTCTTTCGCCTCATAAAGTTACGATAGCGGACTAGTAGTTGAATTATCTTGTTGTTGTCCAAGAGAAACATCTTCTCCTAATTCAATTCCGTGAAGAAAGCCTTCGGGTGAAGTCACCACAGGTTTCTTTGGCTTCTGCTTTACTTTGGGCATTTCTTCTGTAAATCGCAAGTTCTCTTGGAGCAGCGTCTCATACAGCGAACGTACAACCAGCGCTGAGGAATTTGGGGAATTTTCATCAGCACAGATGCCTTCCTCTTTCTGCTGTTCGATAAGTTCTGCAATCCTCCGATGCAGAGTCGCAGTTATACCTAACTTCAAGGAACTCTTATATCTGCGATCGCCTTGAGCTTCTTTTGCTAAATTTTCAATGGTATTCACCAAGTACTCAAACTGAATCCTGGCAGCATCGGCGTTCACTCGTCTACCAATGACTCCAAATACCGAAATAGAGGTTCCCCGTTGCAAATAGCAAAGGCAATGATTCGATTCGGCGATCGCCACAGCTAAAATATTCTTCCAAACTCTTAGCTTTCCGCTACGGTAGAGAACGTATTTCGCTGGTTTTTGAGTGCTTGCCCTCTCTAAATCTGTTAGCGATAGATTATGGCGAAGCATTAGGTCTTGGGCTTTTTTGAAAGCCTCCAATGCTTCAGCTTCGCTAGAAGATTGGCTAAGAGCTAACATTTTTTGAATTTTTTCAACAGTTTTCTGTGAATTTGTTTTGTTCATAACATCCTATATTTATGAAATTTCTTAGGCAGATCGTCATCGGAGAGTTCAGTCCACCTTTTCACTTGCCTCCAAGCTTGAGCAAAAACTTCAGGGAAATCTTTTCCATTACTCGTTTGATAAAAAACGCTTTGAGTACTTTTAGTATGCCCTCTAAAAGGGGTATTGGGGTTCATGGTTTGAGGCAAAATGTAAACGGATACGGAAACCTTGTCTTGAGACAGGTTTTGCTTTTGTCTAACTAACCAATCTGGTTCTCCAGCTTTTTTGGATGGAGATATTCGCCAGTCGGTAACTTCTAATTGGGCGCGATATTCTTTGCCGTGGAATGTATATTTCATTTTTTATTTAGTTTAGAAGGTGGATACTTTAAGTGCAAAGTTTCTACGTATTCGACATAAGTATAAACATTCTCCACGTACCCGACATAAGTAGAAAGATGAAAGTTTTCTACAAAAATATAATCAAGGGTTCCACCATTCTCTTCTGCTAATTCTTTGGTGGTAGTTTTACAAAAATCTTTCATCATATCTTTACCTACCCCCTCCGATTTATCTACAAATGTAGTCGATTCAAGTGGACTATTACCAGCTTGGTAAATCACTGTGTTACTTTTAATAACTACATAAGTGATTTCGTTGTATTGTCCAATAAAATGCGGTTTGTTTTTTCTTTTTTTGGTTGGCTGCATTATTTTATTCTCCATTTAATGCTATTTATATTAGTAACAAAATATCTAAAATAGCACCTATTTAAGTATAGCAAAATAGCGTTTAATTAAACTTATTGAGCAGGATAGAGGCAAACTTGTATTCACCTCTATTCCTGCGATCGCGTTATAAAAATTCTCAATTTTTATACATTTCTGAGAGATTGCACGACCCTTTAAGAGCCAAAGATGGGATAAGAACAAAGAAACTCATGCTCCATCTTGGAACGTAATCTTCATTCTCTTCTACCCAACTATTCTCCCAGCGAATCCTGCCATTAAGTGGCAGATAACAATTCATTTTAAAAACGTTTTTTGCGAAGTCATTGGCAGAACTAAATCGGGTAGAAGTTCTACCAATGGCTGTTCTTTGCTTAAATACAGAAGTTGGGTATACTTCATTTAAGCAAGAATCAAAATCTTGGAAATCAAAAACTAAAATTCTGTCAAAAACTTCTTGACATTTATTCTTTAAGGACAAGAGAGCAAAACCAGTGGTGCCATTAGGCGTTTCCCCACAAAATACAATATCGAAATATACAGCATCAGCATATTCCTTAGCTGATAAAGATAATATTTTTTTACCCTCACCGTCATAGGCAACGATAGTAGTGTGATAGCCAAAACTAGGATTTGTAAATAATTTGGTATCCTTGATTGCGAAGCGAATACCTTCCTGACTTGTGTATCTATTCAGCATTTCGTTTCTTTGTGGACTTTTTATATATTAATGCTTAGAAGCAGATAATTAACGCTGCAAGATACGCTGAAGCGAATTGGTTTTAAACAAAATATAAAAAACCCCAGAAAATGAATTCTGGGGTTAAACATTATTGAATGATTTTTGGATGTATTTAATAACAGTCTAGCTGGGGTATATGTCAGCCAAGCTAGACCACTCCATACAAGCTTTAGAAGCTAAAGAAGGTATTTTTGTAAAAAATGACATACTCCATTTTGGAGCATCCTCCCTATCTTCCTCTGCCCAATTGTTTGTCCAAAGTAATTTATCTCCTAGAATCAAAAAGTGATTTTTGTCAAAAGCATACTTGGCAAAAAGATTCGCCGATTTAAATTCAGGATAATCAAAACTAGTCTTTTGCATTTCTGCCCATACTTGGGCATTCTCTTGTAAAGAGGGATCAAAATCTTGAAAATCCAAAGTCAAAGCTCTGTTGAAAATGTCTTGAGCATAACATTTCAACGCCGACAAATGAAATCCAAAAGCCATGAGTCGAGTTTCTCCAGAAAACTCGACTATAAAATAGATTGTTTCAGCACGTTCTTCTAGACTTAGGGATAGTATTTTTTTACCTCCTCCATCCTTAGCAACTAGATATGTCGTGCCGTGGTAACTAGGAGAAGACTGCAATATCTTGCCATGTATATCTGAAATCACAAATTTTATGGCTTCTTGTCCTGTGTGTTGGTTAAGCATTTTATCCTCCATACTTATTTCTATTTTAGTGCATTTATTGTCATAGAAACGATTAGACAACTCGCAAGTAGCTACTATTTACTAATTAAAATAAACCAGAAAAATTCATATTTCTATGCTTTTCTAGAAAGAGCGATCGCTAACTAAGCTTTTACGAATTAGACTTTGCTTATATCTGCGTTATGTTATTACGTAAAATGCTATAGTATATATAGCTACACTTAGCTAACAAAAGTTTAACCAAAGGATTCCAATGAATAATAATATGCCTGAAAAAGCAATTAGTATTTTTGACTTGTTTGAAGAAGCAAAAGAAGATGAGGATTACTACGGAAGTCCTGTAAGACCATTAGAAATTCAGTCTGGACAAAAAGTTGTTTTTGCCAGCATAGAACGCTTGATAGATATAGTGGAAGGAGATACTTACCTATGTTTCGTCTGGCCCGATGAAGGTAGTTTTGATGAGAAAGGACATTTTCAATTCAATCAAGGTTACGATGAATACGAGCCAGTAATTATCGATCAGACTACAGCTAATGCGATGAAAATAGTATATCAAGCCATCGTTCCAGACAAGCAAGAAATTTTTGTTCAACGTATTGCCAAAGATCGAATTAATTTCATGAATATGGTGGATCTTACTTGGTCATGTATTAAGTAGACACCTGCACAATTAAATAAAATAACGAAACCCACATTACTGTTTAGTAATGTGGGTTTCGTCGTTAAAATGGTATATCAGAATAGTTTGGATTGTCCTCAAGCGAACACGCTATACCTGCTTTGCAGGCAGCGTCACTCATTCTTATCATTCTTTGTTGAAACTCATAGTCTGGAGACAAAAGCCAGTAACCATGATTTTCATCTTCGTAGTAATCGGGATCTGTGTCGTTCATTATTCCAATGATAAAGGGAAGGGTTTAAATCCTTCCCTGATAATATTAATCGATCAACTGACGAGCAGCATCAACTACTCCAGCATCCCACTCCCGCTTCTGCTGCTCTGTCAAGTCAGCAGGTGGGGTGGTGCCAGTTTGAACAGAATTATAGCCCTGTTGCATATAATTCTCTGATTTCTCTGAACTATTCTTAGATTTTTTAGACATCTTTTTGTTATTCCTTAGAAGCTTCAACTTCTCCTACTTTCACACAATCTTCATTGATAACAGATAAAATCATCTTACTTCTCCACTTAAGCGCAAAATCAAACTATTATATTTGCACATAACTAGTACTCTTCTATTGTAATATTTCTTAAATGTGATTACTAAATAAATGGAGGTAATCTACACTAAAACCAAGCTTCATAAAGCATCAGAATTAATATTAGAAAGCTTATGGATAGCTACGAACAATTATGCCAATGGCGGGATATATGCCAATATTTAGATCGGCAATGGTATAAATTCTCTGAAAATAGCGATCGCCGATTTACACTTTTATTGCCAGAGTCCCAAATTATCAGGCAGAAACTCTGGAGCGATTATATGATTCAGCTTGTCCGCTGGGGGCAGCATCCTTATAACTACTATCACAACGATCGCGAATATCGAGATGTGTATGGCTGGAGATTGAATGTAGGATGGGAGTTAAAAATTGATTTTTTAGAAAAAGTAACCTTATTCAATCGCAATCCTGAAGACTTGCCACAGCCCTGGCGACGCTATATCTGGGAAGCTGTGCTTAATCGGCAAAGTAGGATAGCCCAGGCACAGCAAGAGCGAGTTGAACGCCAGCAGCAAATCAAGCAAAAGCAAGAGGAAGAACTCAAATTAGGAGGTTGTCCCATCGACTTTAATTGTAGATCGATGTCTGGAGCCTTTATTGCTGGGGAATGCCCGAATTTTAAAGAATGCCTGAAGTTCTGGCAAACTTTGTAATTTAGTGCAAGGCGATCGTTTTTGGGTAATTATTCTTTTTCAGTTATTTTGTTTATGTCTTTTTACAAAATTATTCACTTCTTCTAACAACAAAGAAGTTTCTGATTGCACCAGAGATGTCAAATCCAACTTTTCTGGGTTTTCTATTAATTGATTGTCGTTATCCCAAACCAAATGACTCCCATCTGGAAATGAGAAAGCTTTAATTGGCTCGGCATTGTACGCTTGAATCAATGCAAGTAAGTCCTCATCAAAACTTTCTGGTCTGACAGCTTGCAACACCTCTGCTTCTAAGTTAAACATAAAAGACAATTCTTGCCTTTTTTTGAAATGTGGATTTATCCCCTTATTTATATACAAAGCTACTGCATACAACACATACTCAATATCGTCTTGCAATCCTGGGATCGAACAGGGGACGTAAGTTTTATTCAGGGTAAGGACTGATGTTCCTAAGTGCGACCAAATCCACCAATACGATTCATTTTTATTCCTAGCGATGTTGTAGATTAATCCCTCGGCGAATGTCTGGTAGTAGAATTGGTTTTCGTTTTCTCCAAATTGGAATTGAATACCTGCAATTTCTCTGACTGCTGGAAAATCAATATTTGCTTCCGACATCGTGACATCTCCTATTCAAACAGTCTTTAATCAATCAAATTTTAGCTTGAGAATTCAATAATTATTGGAGGCTGTGAACTACCCACACTTCTCCTGACGGAGTAAGTGTGGGCTTCCGGTTTCATCGACAATAGCCTTTCCACTTTGCAGTTTATTGGTCTTACATTGCCTCGACTCGGCAAGAACGGGGTTCCCTCCGTCCATAGATAATATCCGAATACCTTCTGTTCTGATGTTCTGACTGGCGTTCCCGTCTCTATCGTGATGAGATTTACACTTCGGGCAATCCCACTCTCTGATATCTAGCGGCAACTCATCAACAATATGACCACAACATGAGCAAGTTTTTGAACTGGGAAAAAATCTATCTATTCCAACAAGCTGACCGTCAGAGTCTTTTAACTTGTAATCAAGGAAATTGACGAACATCCCCCAGCCCACATCAGATATACTTTTCGATAGCTTACGGTTCCGTACCATTCCCTTGATGTGAAGGTTTTCCACAACAATAATTTGACTTTCATTGACCAATTTTCTGCTGAGTTTATGCAGAAAATCCTGGCGGGAATTTGATACTCTTTCATGAACCTTAGCTACTAGCTTTTTGTGTTTATTTCTAGAATTACTTCCTTTAACTTTTCGGGCAAACTTTTTCTGCTTACGAGCTAGATTTTTCTCGTGGCGTTTTAGGTGTTTTGGGTTGGAATACTTGGTAAACTCCTGTCCATCATGGACAATTGCAAAGTCCTTTAGCCCAAGATCAATACCGAGTATTTTATCTCCACTCGGTTGATTCAATTCAACCTCTACCTCGCACAAGATTGAGGCAAAGTACTTGTCACTAGGAGTTTTACTAATGGTGACAGTTTTAATTATTCCCGAAACTTTTCTGTGAAAGACTGACTTCACTTCACCAATTTTAGGAATCTTTAACTTCTCACCTACAACAGTGACACTTTGCGGATACTGAATAGACTGCCTATCAAATTTTGATTTAAACTTGGGAAACTTAGCCCGTCCATCAAAAAAGTTTTTGTAAGCTTTGTCTAGATTAATGGCTACGCACTGCAAAACTGACGAATAGCAATCTTGTTTTAACCAAGGGTACTCTACTTTTAGTTGAGGTAGTAAACCCTTATATTCACTCATTTTTAGCGACTTCCCAGTTTGCCCATAGTGTTGAATGCAAGCATTAAGTGCATAGTTCCAATACCATCTTGCACAACCAAACGATCTGGCTAGACTTTCTTGTTGCTCGATTGTTGGGTATAGCCTGACCTTAACTGCTTTCAACACTTTTTATCACCTCCTTTGTTATCCTATAATATCATGGATGTAGGTAATACGTGGGTACAGAATGAAAACAGAATGGTTCAAAATGCGAATGAGTGAACGCAGATTAAATAAGTTACGGCTGTATGCGACGATAAAGGATACGACAATGACTCATGTTGTCGAAGAACTTATTGACTCGTTGAAAATCCCAGAGAGAGGCAATTCGTCATCGACCAACATTGCTGATTAAACTACGTTTAATATCGCTTGTTGGTCAATTCCTTATTGCCCAGAATTCATCCCACACCTCCCTAGCGGGTAGGATGTGGGGCTTCTTCTGCTTTAAGCTAAATTTTGATTTTCCCACCAACTAACATCTCGCTGTTCTTTACATGTCAAATAACTTATATCTTCGTAAACACGCACTGAAGCAAAGCCTACATACTCCCCTGGCTCTATCTGTTGCAATGCTGCCAATATCTCTTTAGCTTTAGCCATCTTCACAATCTGCTTGGCTCAACCTGAATATGATACCTACTATTGAGCTTGCTTGGAGAAAACCACGGAATTCCGTAAAAGGTTTTGGCGATCGCTAAGGCAATAATATTTGCTATCGTGTACGATCTGTGTGTTCAGAGGTTTGTACCGTAGCATTGTCAGCTAGCCAAAGGTTCGGTGAAATCTCCATACCCTTATTCTTTCGTAAAATGCCCGACACCATTGCCATAACAGGGATTATTGTTGGACTCACTTCACTAGGGCTTGTCGCCTACCCCAGAGTAAAAGTGTGGTTCAAATATCAAGAGGCTTTGCAGATAGTAAAATCGGATTTAGGAAAAGAAGCGATCGTCGCTCTTTGTCGTAAAGAATTTTCAGCCGAAGAGGCAGAAAAAATGGTAGTGGGACTGTATTTAGGTAACAAACCCGATGCCGCCAACAAAATGCTGAGAGCGATCGCAGACGAAGATAACGACACGCTGCTTGAGATAGTGCGCCAATCAGTAGAAGCCAACTCTCATATTTTTCGCTCTTATGACGTTGGAAATAGCTGAAGTTTTATACAATTTTACCTATAAAAAACACCATAACAGTTCAGACTATTTCGGCAATGTCAAACTTTAAAATTGCTATTCCGGCAAACTCAGGCTTTAAATTATGGATATTCGTGGAACAGATTTACCGCGATTGAGGCAATGTAGTGGCAAAATCAAACTTTAAAGTACGGCAAAACTAAGCTTTAAATTACATTTTAGGCTTCACCTGAATCCTTACGAAGTTTAAAGAGTGTTTTTATAATCTGCTTGGCTTAACCGGAATATCATACCTGCTGTTGAACCTGCTCAAGTAACACCACGGAATTCCGTAAAAGGACTGGGCGATCGCAGGGTGTTCTGTTTTAGCGAACACAAAATAAGATACCCTTATCTTTTATCCGATATAATCTACGATTAATACCACTTGCTTTGATATATAAGACTTTCAGCAACACGCGATCGCTGAAATCAAGTTTTACTGCAAATCCTTATGCAATAATGATGAAAGTTTTACTTAACCAGTGAAAGGGTAAGTTGGGACAGAACAGGAAACATGGGAATGCAAGGCAAGTTATGGGCTTGTAAGGATAACGATCTGACGCAAATACTGAATATTGGTAATCGAGAAGATTGTCGATTGCTGTGCGAAAGCTTGAATACCTATGTCGGAGGAACGGTTGATGCAGAAGGTGGTTACGACTCTATACGAAATCAACTGGCATCAATTAACTTTTTTAAATTTCTTAGAAGCTAAAGATATCGATAAAATCAGAGAATTTTTAGCAGATGGCTATATTTTGCAATGGGAGCCATCTTACTAAAACCAATTAGAGAGGTGGCAAAAGTATTAAGAAGAGATAAGAGTAAAAGGGGTAAATAGAGTACTTTAAAGTTAATATATATTAGACAAAAATAGACACCAAAAGCCAGGAAGCAACACTGGCTTTTTTCATACTTATTCAAAGATTTTCTTTTCTCCTTGCATAA
Organism: Nostoc sp. C052; assembly: GCF_013393905.1. Lineage (GTDB taxonomy): Bacteria > Cyanobacteriota > Cyanobacteriia > Cyanobacteriales > Nostocaceae > Nostoc. The sequence goes on along the minus strand of NZ_CP040278.1, from coordinate 158,873 downwards.
TTGTAGTAGTAACTACTTCTATAAAATTATGGAGAATATTGAAATTGGTAAACAGTTTTTGCCAGGGGGAAAGTATGAACTAAGAGACTATCAAAAACAAGCAATATCTCAAGCCTATAAATTCTTTCGGATGGGGCTAAGATCCGTGGTGATTTATGCCCCGACCGGAGCCGGGAAAACAGTTATGGCTGTCAAGACAATCGTTGATGCTGTAAAGAAAGAGCGTCGCGTAATGTTCCTTGTCCATCGCGGCAAGCTAGTCAAACAAACAGTAAAAATTCTTCAAAGCAACGGTATCGATGTTAGCGTAATTTGGGCTGATTGGCCAGAACCTCCTGATTATTCCAAGTCTGTACAGATAGCAATGGTACAAACTCTCCAAAATCGGGAATTACCATCAGGCATTGGTTTAGTCATTGTAGATGAGGCTCACACTACTGGTTTTTATAAGCTTTATTCTCAAAAGATTCTAGAAACTTATAGCAATGGAATTTTGGCACTTTCTAAATGTTATTTTCTAGGTCTGACCGCTTCTCCCTGGAGGTCGAAGGCTACAGAAGGGTTTTGTCACTTGTTTCAAGCTGTTGTGCAAACAGCATTCCCCCAACAGTTGATAGATGCAAATAGATTGGCGCGATCGCGGCAATTCGGCTTTGATGGGTTAATTGATTTCAAACAGCTAGACAAGGGCAAGGATGGTGACTACACTCAGAAATCAATGCGGAAAGCCTGCGATGCTACATATAACAGTGAAATTGTGAGGAATTATTTGGAGCATTGCCCAGACCGAAAAGCGATCGCGTTTTGCAGTGGAATTGAGCAAACTATAAATCTGACCCAACAATTTTTAGAGCATGGGGTCAGCGCTGAATTCATAGTAAAGGACACTCCAGACAAGGAAAGAGATGATATATTTGAGAGATTTAGGTTGGGCATCACTCATTGTTTGGTTTCAGTGGGAGTGCTATGTGAAGGCTTTGATGAACCCAGTGTTCGAGCAGTAATTTTGGCCAGACCAACGAAAAGTGTTGCTTTATTAGTACAGATGTGTGGCAGAGGATTAAGGATATTTGAGAATAAGGATGATTGCTACTTTTTAGATTTTGGTGAAAATTTTAAACGTCTGGGATTTCATACAAAACAACGAGAAACTCCTTTATGCCCTAGTGGCAAAGATGATTCAAGAAGCGAAGAACCTGAATACAAAACTTGTCCGAATTGCCAATCAGTCATCTTTAAATACTTACGAATTTGTCCATCCTGCGGACACGTATTCTATGAAACTGATTGGGAAGTGTTGCCGATGCAGCCATTTGGAGAACTTTTAGATCCAGAGCAGAAAAAGCAAGTAAAATATTTTCGCAGATACATTTACAATTGTTATTGGCTGAAAAATCGTCCCGAATTTTCTATTCTCCAAGCAGAAAGAATTTTCTACGAAAAATATAAATATTATCCATCGGATGAGTGGTCTGTAGGTGCTATTTTTCAAGACGACAACAAACTTAAACTTTATTATCAGCAACTTTATGTCCGTTTTTTACGGCAAAATTGTCAAAATCCTGACAATATCCAAGAAGCTGCTTGGATTGAGAAAATGATGCGGAAAGAATTTGGGAAAAGCGATCAAGGCGAATATATCCCTTGGTGGAAGATTATGGGATTTCACCGCTTGGTTGATGATGTAGAAGAAATTAAAATGAAATATATGCTTCAATGCGAGTTATATTGCAACACGACTCATGGACAAGAGAAATTAAGATTACTATCTCTTGCTATGTGCGAAGCGATGCAACTAGGAATTAGCCCTGGAGTAGTTGTAAACTGGCGTAAATGTCCGGGGCATTTGGAGTGGATGCAACCCTTCCGAATTGTAGAAATTGACCCCTTGGAGAAATTAGCTCAAATTGATGGGATTCGCCATCGAATCCCACTCGAACAACTAGTAATGACTTGATTGTTAGCTAGCACTCAACATCAAATGCGGACGATTTTTGTGAGTATCAGAATTGACGATGGTCAGCAGGTGTTTATTCAAGTAACTTTGGGCCAGCACGTACATACTTTCCCAAATCTCTTGACTCCGACAAATCTTCGTTCCCACGGTATTACCCAAGCTTTTTTCCGAAATCAAATATTTACGATATTGCTCCCAAGCTTGTTGAAGGAAATCCTCGGCAAATTCTTCAAACGGAATAACCCAAAAATACTTTTCATCCAGAAAGACTCGAAAAGCCGCAACTATCGGCAATGCAATATCAGTTGGTGCGCCAAAGCCGAAGGAATATCTGCTATCTGGCAACAACGTGCTTTTGCGAATGTCGATTGAGGCTAAATTGTTAATCCCCCTGGCTTTGGGACTCGTAATATGTTTTTCAATCAGTTGATAAAGTCTTTGCTCGATATGCAACGCTTTGGGTAGCAAGGGAAGCAAGCGGGTTAGCCTCTCCCTTTCTGTATCGGTGATTTGGGAAGGACAAGCTGTCCCGGTTGGATGCTTTGCTTTTTTATTGGTCTGTGGGTTGTATCTGTTTCTATCTAGGCAATTCATCAACTTGAACAAATGGTTGATGTTGCATTGAGAATTTTTGGGAACGCCACTTTGATTTTGATAATAGGCAATTCTAAATTTTCTATCTTCTTTCAGTTCTAAATTGGCTAAAAATTGCTTAATAAATCCGTAGTCCCCCCTGGCATTCACCTTCGAGCGAGAGTCCACAGGAGAGGAAGTATTTGAAGCTAAAGCTATGTCTTTTGCTTCTTCCTCCATTAGTCCGATGTGAATTGTAACTTTAACTCTGCCCTTGGTTAGATCGTATTTGTATGCATTAGCTTGCTGGAAAGCCAGTAGTGTATGTCCTCCATTGATGATGCCGTCGCTGCCCCCTTCGCTAGCTTCCAGCATCTCTAATTCAAGTTGAGTTCTATTTTTGGTAATAGCAACTTTGTTCGCACACAAGACAATGCCGCTGTGGCGTTCAAAAAATCTTTCGGGCTGAGTAGTCAGCGAGTCGAAAACTTGTCTGTATGTCGTGCTTTTTTTGTTAGGCTCTCGAATATTTGGTTCTAGGGGAAGGTCGGTTGGAAATCCGTCGATTTGAGCCGTGGCAATCAGACAACTCGAACTCGCCTGAAGATAGTTATCAATCTTAATAATCCAAGTCTTAGGCATAATTTTTATCAGAAGATAAGTAGAATGATATCAAAAGTGTTCTCGGTATGTGCATATATAGAGAAATAAATTTAAAAACTGCTCGACCAACCAGAACAATTTTCAAGGTGGCGTAGAGAAAGTATATCCAAGGATTCGGAATAGACGATGCACAACAGGGATAATCAAAAATCAAAATTAGCTTATTGGGTTGGCGATGGCAAATGGGCTGACGTAGTTTTTCCAGAGCAGGAAGAACTTGTCTTGCTATGTAGCAGATGGGAGGTAGAGCGATCGCCTGAATACGATAAATATGCAGAGTTAGGTCATGTACCTCGCGAAGCCCTGATGCAGGATGGCTGGAACTTTGATTGCCTTTGCTGCGATCGCGCTTTTTGCAAAGATGATTCTGAAGCTCCGGTATTTATCGATAAAAAATGTTTTTGTAGCCAAAGTTGTTATGCTCTCTATAGTACTAAGGAGAAGGATGGCTGAAGAACTCGACACTGCGACGAAGATTTGCAAAAAGCTAATTTTGCAGCAGACTGGTTCTATTTATGGAGGGATGTGAACGCAAGCATTAACCTCAGAGATGAGGGACTACGAATTTTGACCTCTGGAACGGGGGATAAAGCCTGTTGTCCAGATGTAAGTCGGAGTAAGGGAGGACGCAAGAAATCCACTACTGCGCTTTCTGTTGGACAGGAAGCCTACACTGTACCGTCAGGTCAGTGTAGGTAGTTCACACTTGCGTTTCTCGAAATAGCTGAAGACATAAGCGATATTCAAAGGATAAAAAGAGAGCTAGTAGTTAAGGGAGTTCCAGGAACAATTATCAAAAATGAGGCTGTCGATACAGAAACGCGAGGCTCTGAAGAAACTCCCATATCCGACCTACCTGAAGTCTGACTTTTGGAAATCTGTTCGCGAACTAGCTCTCAAACGAGCGGGATATGCCTGCCAAACTTGTAATGCCAAGACTAATTTGCAAGTTCACCATCGAACTTATCAACATCGAGGTTATGAAGACCAGCATATTGAGGATCTAGTCACATTGTGCAATACTTGCCACAAAAAAATTCACAATATCAAAGTCAAACGCAGGAAAAAACGTCCCAAACGAACTGTTGGGACAACCCGAATTAAAGCTAGACAGAATAAAGCATATATTTCTAGAAGCATCTTAATATTCCACTCGTTTCCCTAAAACCTCTGCCTTCTAAGAAACAACCCCACTAACCAAATTAATTGGTCAGTGGGGCTATTTTTATATTTTAGCTTCTACTAGTATATACTGAGGCAATATTTTAGTTATGTATAAAATGTTATACTTTTCAGCCTTAATTTCTCTAAAGAGTTTGACCCAGTGATGCTCGTCAACGGCTTCAGGGTAACTACCGTAAGTATCGAGATTTTCTAAATCTGATATCATTTTTTGTCAAATTTCACAACAATGCTTTCAGTGGAATAACATTCTATGTTAATCTCACGGAAAGCGTCTAACGATTGGATGCAAAAAACATCCGCAAATTAAAAATTGTGACTATAACTCCAATTATTGCCCTATTCAACCAAAGTGGTGGGGTGTCCAAAACAACCTTAACTCAAAATTTGGGCTATCACCTCGCACTCAAAAATCGCGTTCTCCTCATAGATATCGACCCGCAGGCAAGCTTGACAACATTCATGGGGCTAGAGCCTTATGACTTGCAAGCGACCATTATGCAGACCATCCTGGATGTGAAGGAACCCCTGGCAATTCAACCAGAATTAATCAATGGCATAAGTCTTGTTCCCGCGAACATTCACTTGTCGGCTTGCGAGCTACAACTCGCTGGCGCGATCGCCAGAGAGTACAGATTGAAAAATGCTCTCAAAGCCATACAAGAAAATTACGATTTTATCTTGATTGATTGCCCCCCTAGTTTGGGATTACTCAGCATCATCAGCCTGACTGCTGCTACTCATATTCTGGTTCCCATTCAATGTCAATTCAAATCGTTCAAGGGAACCGAACTGCTTCTAGACACTGTGTCCCAAGTCAAAGCCAACACCAACCCTGATTTAGAGATAGCTGGGTTTATCCCAACCATGTTGGACGCCAGAACCGCCCAGGAATCGCGCACCTATAATGCAGTTCAAAAAGAATTAGCCGAATTTGGCCCTGTATATCCAGCCATACCTAAGACAATTGTATTTGCCGACGCTTCCGAGCGCCGGATGCCCTTAGCGCTCTACGACAAGAGGCATCCTGCCGTAACCATTATGCAAGGGATCGCTAATGCTTTAGAAAAGCTTAGGGGTTGATATGGCTACCAACAAGCGAGAAGAACCTTATGCTTCCTTAAGGAAACCTACTATCAACCCGCTATTTAATAGCACCATATCTCCTAAAGACGATAGCGATGTTGCTACAGTAGAGTTCAGTAAAATCAAAATCCCCGCGTCGCAACCCAGAAAATATTTTGACCCACAAAAGCTGGAAGAGTTGGCGCATTCGATTAAGCAATTTGGCATTTTAGAACCTTTACTTGTACGACCTTTACCCGATGGCAATTATGAATTGGTAGCAGGGGAAAGACGCTATCGCGCCGGAACAATGGCAGGGGTTCAGAAAGCTCCAATCATTTCCAAGGAAATGGATGACGCTACCATGCGTCAAATCCGCTTGGTCGAAAATCTCCAACGAGAAGATTTAAATCCCCTAGAAGAGACTGAGGGGATTCTAGAAATTCTATCTTTGGAATTGGAAATCAGCATACCTGAAGTAGTTAAACTCCTGTACAGGATGGAAAACGAACTAAAAGGTAAAGTTACCCGACAAGTGTCGGGTAACTCGCAAACTCTAATTGTTGAGGAAATATTTACGATTATAGGAACGATGAGATGGGATTCGTTCGTTCGTAAACGTTTGCCTTTATTAAAACTAACTGCCGACATTATGGAAATGCTTCGCTCAGGAAAATTAGAATTTACCAAAGGTGTTGCGATCTCCAAAGTTAAGAATGATGTAATTAGGAAAGAAATCCTAGAAATTGCGATCGCAAACAATCTGTCTGTTGGCGAGATTAAGAGCTTAATTGCCCAAAGGGTGGAAGAGTCAAGTTCAAGTGGTAAACCAGAACCGGGGGTATTAAAAGAACGTATTGATGATGCTTTCGGACGGTTTAAGAAATCCAAGGCGTGGGAAGATCCCCGTAAAAAAGCAAAGATAGAAAAACTTCTGGCACAATTAGAAGCATTGAGCGAGTCATAAAAATGAATTCAGAATACCCAGAGGTATCAACCCCGAAGCAGTCAATTTACGATATCGACGTGGACTACGCAACGGTGAATGCGACGTTCAAGGCGATCGCCGAATTTCGGACAAAGTTTTATCGAGATCCAGATTTATTAATTGTTGGCTCCGTGACTTATGTAAGCCTTTGCCATTACCTAATGGAAAAGAATATGTCGCAAGAGGCGTTGGTCAATTCTTTTCAAGGAGTGCCTTTAATTTTAGACCCCGACCCCGCATCCCCAAAGGATAGGGTGACAGCAATATTTGGATTACCCAAGCGAGTATTGTCGGAGCAAGTTACTCCAGATGAAGTTGTTTTAAATTCGGACTAATTTACAAAATAGTCACAAAAAAAGGACGAGATTAACTCGTCCTTTTTATATTGCCAATGGGCAGAAGAAGTAGGCTATTCGTATTACCTTCTGGAGGAACTTCCACAACCTTTTTGATTAAAAATCCGAAAACCAAATCATCATCACCACATTCGAGCAATCCATAAGTCTCTAATACGACAATTAGAGGAGTGTTTGGTTTTAAATCTTTCATATAATTGCAGGTTGTTATGCTGCAATTATATTGTTAATCTGGATTGCTGCAACTAACGACTGATTGATCGCTTGGTCGTTGTATAAGAAATGGCTTTTGGGTTTCAAACTCTGGCAACATCGGAATCTGCCAAGAAAATGGATTTCGTTCGCGATCGGTTCGGTCTACATCAACATTTTGCGACACCCACATAAGTCCACGACGATCGCCAAAATCGTGAATGTAATCTAGCCAGAATACGTGTGGCCCAAAAAAGCAACACAGAACCATTTGTCCGATTGGAGGATGAAATCGATTGCTCCAATACCAAGTTCCAACTTGAATATCTTTGAGTTCTTGTACCAATGAATCCTCCTTTGCCTATCAATTAAAATTATCCCGGCACAAAGAATGCCCAAGCCTTGTCCCCTTCCACCCATCCCAAAGCTTTCATTTTTGCTTTATCTAGTTCCATCATCTTACTGTAGGATAAGTTGTAATCTCCGACGTAAATAAATCCATGATTTACTGCCATTTCTGCGTCTGGATCGTATCGGCGGATAATTTCTACCCCCATAATAAATTTGATTAAATTATTGGCTTTACTCTCTGTCAACTCTGGTTGTTTCATTGATAGACCCAATTTAGAACAACGACAATTGCTCTACGGATGATTGTTGCAAATATGCAGGCTTTATTTTGAAGAAACATATACACCAGCGATCGCCAATTACAGGTTCGATGGCATGGGGTTGTTTGTTATTGAAAGTAATACAGTCTCCTTCCTCTAATTGGTAGGTTTGCATTCGCGATTCATCTTGGCAATCAGAGATAGAGAATCGGGCTTTCCCCGACACATTGACTTGGGCTGCTCCTTCTGCATAAACTGGGGAATCTCGATGGAGCTTTATTTGAGTGCCGTGCGGGTAGTACAAAACTATTATTTGATCGAATTCTGGGAGGAGTATCTCCCCTAAAGTTTCAATTTCTTTACTATCAATCGACAAATCTATCGGTCTAACAATATGGTCTTGGGACTTAGCAGTAGCTAATTTCACAAAATATTTTAGATGCAATTCCTTTCTCCCCTTCGCAGAGGAATAAGTGCTAGGGAACATCAAACGTTCGTGCCTCAAGCACCACTTCTGAAGGATAGAAAGAGGTCTTGGTTGAATCTTTGTAATTCGTTCCATACGGCTAACCCCTTGTCCATATTGCTAAGTGTTCTGCTGCTATCACCATGCGTTTTTATCCTTTTTATCTAAATAACTCACTCGATAAATTTTCGCAGTTCGTAATATTCCTCCATCACAATTACAACTTAAGCTTCAGGTTTAATTTGGCTAAAAATTTTCAACCCAGAGCGAGAAAGACGATACAGTTTTTGCCCTCTTTTAGTCCCATTTTTAGCTATTTCAATGTAACCTTGTCTACGTAGTCCGACTAAATGATGGGGTATGCGGTGGACTTGGGTGATTTTGAGTAGATATTGGGAGGTAACAAAGCCTTGCTCTCCAATCGCCAAGAGCAAGGTTTTTCTAGAATTAGAATTACAAAACGAGTTCATGATTGCGAGACTAAGTTACTAGGAGAAAGTCTAGTTTCTATGCTAGCTGCTTGCTCTAGCTTCTGCTTCAGCAACTCTATTTCACGCAAGGCCAACTGATATTGCAAAAGTATTTCTTTCTTTCCCCTTTCCTCTGCTGCTTTTTCTTTTGCAGATATCTCTTGTCCAACCTGAGACAAAGCAGATTCACGCACTTGAATTTGGTAAGCAATCATTTCCTCTTGCTTCTCTAAGAATGCTTGGGCGATCGCATCTTCGATGATTTTCTCAAGTTCGCACTTTTTGAGAGTAATTGTTTCTGGCGATTCAACTTTTGTTGGCACTGCCTTTTTAGGTTTGGCACTGCCAACTGCAACCGGTTCCTCAGCGAAGTTGTTATCGATAACTTTCCTGGCCTCTTGGATGTCCCGTGCGGTGATTGAAGTTTTTGTTCCAAAATTATGCAGAGCAGTCTCAAATAATTCATTTTTCTTGTCTAAATCTGGCTCCTTCCGAAGCTCTAAGAGTGTATGGACGGAAAGCCTGACGTTACTCGTATCGAGCTTTAACTCTTGCGTTAGGATGCGCCGTTCCTCAAAAGCCCAAGCCCTTTCATAGCAAGTAGTTGGCGATAAAAACTTATGCTCTTTGTGTAGCCATTTACAAATTTCATCAAAGGAGGAAAACTTCCTAGATTTCCTCGCCCCATCTGCAAAAATTTCATATTTCAGTTTCCACAAAAATTCATCAATACTCTGACTGCGAGAAATAATTTCCTCAATCAAGCTTGCACACAACTCTTCTTGGTCTGGAGTCAAATATTCCTCATCTATGGGCTTTTGTGGTTGTTGATCGTTACGGAAAGCGTAAACTACATCTAGGTCAGGGTGGCTAGCTTCCATCCTTTCCAACTCAGACGCCGAGACAGTAATCTTGACAATCTTACGAGTATCGCCACAAACCGTTTGAATATCAGTTGCGCGATAGTAGTCTTGCATATTTACGTAGGAAACTACTCCCACACATCCATGATTTGGGTTAAGTTGGCAATTAACTTGGACGGCAGTCCCTACGGGAAAAACTTCAAATTTCCAAAGATTGCTCATATTCCACCTTTAGTTGTATACAAAAACTCGATATACTAAGAACGAAATTAATGAGGAGGGTGTCCTGGCACATCACATGCACCCTACTCCTTCCTTACGGAATTCCGCAGAAAGATTTAGAAGTCAATGTCTTTGACTAAAATTGGCGCTCCAGAAGCATCACAGACGATCTCATATCCGCGAAGCTCGACAATCTCTACTATTTTTGGGTAAAAATTCGGATCTGATAGCCAAGTATTCAGTGCATTAATCTCCAGTTCGATATCTTTTTGAAGTTTTTGCACCGCTGTTTGTTTTGGTTGGAGGTTTTGGAAATATTTCAAAGTGTCGGAATTGGACTCAAAAACTGGATAATCCAATTTCTCTGGCGTTACCGATTCCACAACTCGGACAGGTTTGGGTGGTAATTGAATCGAATCTGGATGCCCATAACTGGAATAGGTAATTTCATATCCGCGATTTTTCGCAATTCTGACTGCCTCTTTGCAGAGTATCGGGTCTGACAACCAAGAATTGAGTTTAGCAAGTTCTGTCTGTGTATCAACTTCAAACTTCGGAGCTTTTCGCAAAGATTTCTTTTGAGCGATCGCATCAATCTGATTTTTGATTTTTTCAACCCCTTGCTGTTCGCTTATCTCAACTGCAAAAGCGGGAATAGCCACTTGCTCATTTGCTAAATCTACTGGAGTGGGAGAAGCTATTTCTGGATTTGCTGAATCTACTGGAGTGGGAGAAGCTATTTCTGGATTTTCTGCTTCTACTGTAATGGGAGAGACTATTTCTGGATTTTCTGCTTCTACTTCACCACTCTGTATTGCCAGCATTTTTTGTGGGAGTAGCTGAAGAAAAGATTTAGCTGGCGGCATCACAGCCACTGGATCTGCACAAAATTCCGGAATTCTTTCTTGCATAACAGCATACATTTTCGGCAGAATTTGCTGCTGTTCGGCTTCGGGAATGGCAATCCCAGCTTCTGCACGAAGCGAAACATTACTCAAATATCGTTCGTTTTTCTTCACATAAGCCCCCCAGTGCAACTCTAATTTCACTGGGTCTGACATATAAAACCCTTGCACCAGAGCATCGACTTCCTCAATCGGCATTTTCCCGAAAGCTATTGATTTAGGACTGTCTCCCGTTCGCCACAAATTGGCGCGATCGCGGATAAAGTCTTGATTGATGCAGCCATTTACTAGCCAAGGGCCATCTGGATAGGTGTACTTCAATTGGGCACGAGCTGGTCTTTTTGCAGCATGAATTGGCGTGTAAGTTTGAGTAATAATTTCTCCCGAACTCGTAATGACTTTGACTTCCGGGACACCATAGCCTGCATGAAAGGCTTGGCTTTGTTGCAAGGGAGGGTTTTTGATTGGCTGTTCGTTGCGTAAGATTGGCTTCATTTTCTTTTTCTGCTCCTGATTTTCAACTTTTTCTACTCTCTCTTCCGGTTCTTCTCCTAACGAGAGAGAGGGTTTGGGAGAGAGAGTATTCTCTAAAGTATTCTCTTTAGTAATCTGCCGTTCTCCCTTTTCGATTAAAAAGCTTGCTGCTAAAGGGTTTTGGGTAATTAAGGTATAGCCCAAATCGGCTATATCTTGTTGCCGATTTGGGCTATGAGTGTGTTCAGTTTCGGAGATATTGCTGGTTTCGGCTGGATGGCTAGAGCTGCCCTTTTGTGTACGATATTTAGTGATTTCAGCAATCTTGCTAGGATTGCAGCTCACATAAAGGATGTTGGGAATTTTTCTGCCATCAATTTCGATGGTGCGAAGCTCTGATTCGATCAACTTCAGGCTTTTTAAAAGCCTGATTGATGACTTTACTTGCTTGATAGTTGCATTAAACTGAGTTGCAAATGACTCATAGCTGCGTCTGAGTTTATCTCCGCTAAATCGCTTGCAAACCCCCAAAACCTTACCCCTGGCTCCTTTAATTACTTTGGGACGATACCAGTAGACAACTTCTGAAAGGATATTTACAGCTAGATAATCACAATACTCCCCCCTAGTATTTGTGTACTTAACGTGAGAGAACCACGACTTGGGAATCAAATTTCCCTGAAAATTAATTTGCGCGATCGCATCGACAAGTCGATCTCCAGAGTTGTATAATTCTCCTATGTCGTTCATTCTCGTTTTCGATTGCGAACTGCTGTGATTAACTGGCATTGAGATTCTCCTTACCTTGGTAAACTAGTGCATTCGATTAGCGTTGGATCTATCTAGGTTTATTCAAAATTTGTGAGTCTCCAAGTCTTGAGGTGATTTCGAGAAACTAGTCATTCAGTTATATCGAGATTTCTAAACCTCCTCTGTGCTATACCTGATACTTTGCTAAAAAGGTCTAAGGGAAAAGCGAGTTATTGATTAATCCACTGTTTTCGGTTGCATTGAGAGTTGGACGATATAGAATATGTACTTTTTTCTGGGGTGAAAAAGATTGGTAGTCTTTTCACCCATTATTTTGTCTGAACTATAGATAACAAGGGTATATCTGTAGCTCTGAAAAAATAATTTCGTAAGGTACAAAAGTAACGTAAAATAATCTTTGACCTGCAAATTAATCAAACGAATTCATTTAAAAGTCGATTGCACTATTTGCAGTTTCTCCAAGACTTCAACCACTTTCTAACTCACAAACAGTATTGTACCTTATATCGTGCTTGGCGATCGCAATATCTTTGTTAAGATATATTTCTGCGGAATTCCGTGGAATCTAAGCTATTTCCGTCTTCTCTCTTTAAAATATTATCTAGCTCTCTGGATAAATTCTTTGCACCCATTCGCAGCTTCAACTGAGCAATGGTTTGTTGAATCTTTTCTTCGATCGGATTGAACTGTTTGAATTTGATTATTTCGGGGAAATGTTGGGAAATTTCTGGTAGCGTACTTACGGGAATAGTGTTGAAGTAGCTGGCATCTCTGGGCTTGCGATATGCATCCTCAGTAATGTAGTAATTATGTAAAGGTAGGTTTTGAGGATTTATATCGTTTGCTGCACAAAATCTTTGCCACCAAAGGTCAGCATCAACATCAGTAAAGGCGACTCTTCTGCCGACACCTCTCATTCGGTAAATGGCATCTACTACTTTTTTTGTGGTGACAACTCTTAGCCCATGTATTGTTGCTTCGTTTTCGATAATTTGAGCGGCTAATCTACATAATTCGCTACTTTCGTTCTTCAAAAAAAGTTCTAAGCTGGCTTTTTTTGTAAGCATTTTGAATTCCTCTATTTATTAATCAAACTAGATATTGCATACACTGCTGTCGCAAGCAGAGTCCAACGGATTCTCCTCTACTCCTATTTGCAAGTGTTCAGACAAAAGCTGGCTAAAAGATGATGATTTGCGATTTTTGATTACTTGGGCTTGTAAATAATCAAACCTTTGCTTGGATATCGGTTCAAACGGCATTCTTGGAAAAGATTGATGTTCGTCGTGACGAGCCAAGAAAGCCATTGATACGTATCCTCCATTATTCACAATCAAGTTGTGAATGTATTCCCCAACCTCCTCAATTTCATGCTTTCTAATTTCTGGAGTGCAACTGGTGTTGTGGGTCGTGTAAAAGTTCTGAACTTGCATGAACCAATTGATTTGGGCAAGACAAGAGAACTTGCTAGGGTCAATCCCTTCTTTTTCGATCGCTGGAATTAAAGTTACGAGTTTTTCTTCGACTGGAGCTTCTACGACCCAGCTGTTACACAAAGGAGAGTAGGGATCGTCAAGTAGATTACCGTCTGCGTCTTTATCGCCATTCGAGGGCATCACAGAAAAGCCAAAATCAATTGCAGCAAGGGCCAATGGGGAATTCTTGGGAACTTCCTTGCGACGAATGTAGCGCCAGGATTTTGGTGGATGTAAGCCACACATCCCTGTACCAGTGAGCAAAGTTAAGCTTCCTTCTGGCTTGAGTCCGGTGCAGCGATTTGGGCATTTTAGTCCGTTGCGATCGCAATATTCTTGAACTGTTTGCTCGACAATAGTTTTCCAAAATTTCAGATAACGAGCTTCTGTTGCCAAAAAGTACTGCGAAAGACAATCAAACTTAATTTTTGATAGTTTTGAGAAATCTTCGTTGGGAAAGTCAATTGTGATGTCTTTTCCCCACTCAAACGGACGACCAGCCTGCCACCAACGTAACCAATCAATATCGAACAATCGAGCGAAAAATTCAAATCCCTGAGTAAAGGATACGATCACGATTGGATCGATATCTCTAGACTCTGCAAATACTTCTTGACTAAAATTGCGATGCAAAGGAGCAACTGCATTCAAAGCAGATGCTCGAAATGCTTTTTTTTGCTCATTAATATCGCTAGGTTCAATATTTGTTAAATGAACTGTTGCTAAATTACAGTGATTGTTTGAAGCAATCATCTCACCACAAGGATTTAATCCATATCTGTTCATTCTATCGGTTAATTCTTTTTCCGAAATCTCCTGTTTGTAATGCAAAAAGTATTTATCTGCTAGATAAGATGCTGCTACTTGCTTGTTTCCATAGAGGTCGAGAAACTTATCTTTATCACCATAGTTTTTCAGTAAATCTGCGTTGGCTCTGGCAACAGCTTCTCCTGCCCATTGAATTGCGCCTTCACCAGTGAAAAATTGGGATCTGATTGCGTCGATGCATTCTTGTTTTGTGGGGATGTGATGAAAGACGCGAGTATGATTTGCAACCTTTAAAGCTTCCCTTTCAGGGTCAATTTTCCACTTACCATTAGATTGTGTCCAAAGGTTTAATTTAGCGTTGGTAAAGTCCTGATCGTAAGCATCACCTTGGCGAATTCCTGCGACTCGGCGAATATTACCTGCAACTATCGCCAAACCCGCTTCGTCAACCAGCAAGCAGCACTCTAGAGCATTCAATTGTCTGCCAACTGCTTTATTTAAAATAGAAACAGTTCTTTCAAACAAGAGTGGTACTCTTTCTGGATTTGCAACTCCACCAAACCCTTTTAAGGCAGATCCCGCAGGTCTGATTCTTGAAATATCAACTGTTACTTTAATTGTTTGAAGATTGTGTGAAGTTGTCGCTAAATTTATTAAAGCTTGATAAGCATTACTCCAGCCAACACGACTATCACCAACTGAAATAAAATATGCGTTATCGATATTAGAAACTATGGTAAAGTCATTGTTAAAGTTGTTTGTGTCCAAGGATTTTACGCCTTGAGGCACACCACAGACTGACAAACTCAATGTTGTAATCACGGGAGGCAATAAATCTATATATTTTCTTTCTAGATTTATCCCGACACCGCACCCACACGCAGACAAATTCATGCTTGTCCCAAAAGCATTTATATTGTCTAGATTCAGCGTTACACAGTTGAAAGCTCCATGCCAGTTTTCAGGATTTCTTATCCATTTTGTCCCACCAATCCACAACCATCTTCCACTTCCTAGAGCTTTTATTGATGCTGGCGTTCCATCTCCCAGCATCATCTCTTCAATTAAATTTTCCTCTTCTGCGGTGAAAGAGGCAATCGCGAATAATCCTGTTTCTGGCGAGTGAAGAGTGCGATCGCAAATTTCACGCCAATTTTCTTTAGTGCCATTTTCCTTGAGCCTCGAATATGACCCATATATTTGCAAAGCTGAGAATGGGGATGAGGGGCTATTCTGGATGTCGAGCATACTTCAGACTGTTTTGGTATAAAAACACCATATTGTACTTTTATACGGGAGAACAGCAAACTTATGGTTTCTTAATAATCTTTTTGGATTTTTTTAAGAAATTAAAAAAATATGCGTATTGTAGGAGTTTAAGGAATCTGGGAAGAAATTGGCTACAAGTAAGGGGGGAGCAAAAATGCAAGAGTCGGAAATAAATGAAATGGTGCGGATTCTTTTCCAAGAGTCCCTAACCAAGCATGGATACACGTTGATCAAGTTAACGGAAATCCTAGATAAACATCTGGGTAGCCTCAAAGAGAGGTATAGCCTTCGTACTATTTCATACCAAAGTAGGGTGGGGATCAGAAAGTCTGGAGCAGCCAAAGCTAACCCCTTGTTGCTAATGAGGTTGGCAGAACTACCCTTTTTCTGGAATACAGCAGAAAACCGCTACTGGCGTGTTGATGAAATTCAATCGCTGTTGAATGGCGAATGGACAACCAGGATTTATTTATCCGAGAGTGGGGACGATTATTACAAAATCTTAGAAACAGCGACATCTCTACCTGCAAGCGAGAGGTTTCGCTTAATTAAGGATTTGATGGCTACTTTAGAAGGATCTTTTTGTCGTGAGGAATCGGCAATGATTGAACTTTCGCCCCTGGCAAAACTCAGACTGCCATCATTGATTGCCAAGAGCCTTGAGGCTTTAGGCTACAAAGATGACTATCTGGCTGCTGCCTACTCGGTCGAACTCAAGAATGCCAGCCCTGAAGAGTTCGCAACTTGCTTAAAAGGAATCTGCTCGCGCCATCCCTTTTCCAGATTCAAGGAAGAGGCAATTTTTGCCTTGGCAGCACTTTCTTGTAAAGTTGTAGCATGGGGATCGGAATCAGAACTAACCGATTTAGTGATTATTCCTGACGAAACTTACCAAGATAATGTAGACGAATGGTTGTCGGTACTTAATGGTAGCCAAATATCTTTGACTGGAAAAATCACCTATTAGTTTTGCAATAGTATTCAAAGCGTAAAGAGCAAGGAAAAAGCTGTAAAGTACAATGTCCTTGCTCTTTCTGTTTTGTAAAATGACCCTCATCCAAAATTCATATTCACTTAATCTATCTCTACTTTTCTCCAAATAGCAAAAAAGTATTTCTTATTACTTATTGACTACTTGCTGCACCCGTGCATCTTGATTTGACATCGGCAAGATTGATTTTATTTTGTATTTGCAAATCGTAAATCTTTTCCAAAGTCTGCAATCTCTTTTTCAACCCTACGCATATACGATAACCCCGCTATTTCTGCTTCCCAGGCACTGTCGTAGCCCAGGATAGATTGAGTTTCAAATAATCCTCCAGGAGAGGAGTATGTATAGATAAAGCCATTGGGAGTAAATTCGACTTTCACTGATTTATCTTGTTGTTGTCCAAGCATGAAAAAAAAGTTAGTTAGATTAACGGTTGCAAATTTTATTCTCTTGCTCTCTCTCTATGTACAAAATGGTACAAACACTTAAACGCTCATAACTTTTGCAACTCTTTTTGTGGTTTGTATGTAATACTACTATAATTATTGTTAACTACAACACAATGGTTTTAAAAATAGTCTATAAGTTTTAATAGTTTTTGAGTTTGAACAAATAACTAGAATGGCGCAAATCCTTTCGGGGAAAGAGTTGTGTCATTTTTTATCACTGAGGGGTTAGACCCCCCACTAGAGATCCAAGAAACTTGTTTTTTGAATAGAAACAAGTTGAATGAAATAATTGTTTTTTAATATTTTTATTACAAACAAACAAAAGGATGAACTTGGTGTTTCATCCCTGGCTATGCTATTGAATTTTCAGCTAGCAATCACATTAATCGCGGATCTCATGCTTGAATCTGCTTTAAAGATGATATCTACTGTTTAATTATTGCCAAATTCAATCCGAGGCGATCTACTCCTTCGATTGTTATTTAAATTAACTTTTGAGCTAGGAGCGATCGCTGCATTCATACTTGAAGCTGGTCGAGCATTTTGTTTTCCCCATTCAAGTATTGCAGCAATTTCTTTATCTCTTGATTCTGTCAAAGTACGGCAACTTGATATAATTGGGAGAAAATCTGAAACATTGCCTATAAGTTGTTCTTTGTCATCATCCTTTAGCTGGAGAAAAAGAAATTTTTGTGTATCACTGACTACAGCAGCAATTTCTGCTCCGTTGTAGTTTTCTGTCTCTTGTGCGAGATAAGCGTAGGTTTTGTCCTCCACCTTTAAATTCAGCTTTTGGCAATGAATTCTAAAGATTGCTTCTCGTTCTTCAATGTTGGGTAATCCGACAAAAAAGATTTCATCAAATCTGCCTTTGCGTAAAAATTCTACAGGCAATCTGGAAATATCATTGGCAGCAGCAATTACAAAGACTGGGGCAGTTTTGTCATTCAGCCAGGAAAGCAAGCTACCAAAAATTCTGTCCATAATTCCGGAATCTGACGAGCCACCCCCCACCCCAGCGAAGGCTTTATCCAACTCATCGATAAACAAGACCGCTGGTGCAACGCTTTCCGCCATTGCCAGGATTGCTTGAAACCGTTCTTCCGATTGTCCAACAAAGGAGGATAAAACAGAACCGATATTCAAGGACAAAACTGGGATTTGCCACTCACTAGCGATACACTTTGCTGCTAGGGATTTCCCTGTTCCTGGAACACCTACAAGTACAGCCCCTTTGGGCGGTTTTATGCCGTATTTAGCAGCTTTTTCGGTGAAAAATTGTCCTTGTTGCCTGATCCATTCTTGCCAATTGTTTAATCCAGCGATCGCGACATCGGGAGGTGGCGAAAATTGAACTCCTAATCTTTGGAATTTTTCAATTTTTCGTTGCTGGAGGAAAGTAATCAACTCCCTGTTGATTTTACCGTGAATTTTTACCCCAAGGCGGAAATTTCTGCTCATTTCCTGCACGGTCATCCCTTGCAAAGCCCGAATCAAACTGGCGTCTTCTTCTGAAGAAAGTTCAATTGGGATATTATATTGTTCTCTAAGGGCAGAAATTAAGAAATCTGCATTTTCGCGACAAGATTGAATATCAGGCAGCTTGACTTTGATTTCTTCCACCAACCCAGCGTGGCTATTAGGGATTTGAATATTTTGCCCTAGTAAAATGACACGTTTTTTAATTGACAAACGCTCCAATCCGAGTGCCAAGCTTTTGATTCTGCGCGAAACAAACAAGTCAATGGCATTTTCTGTAATTAATTTATGGATGTCTGCCAACACAAAGATGGCGCGGACATCGGCGACTTCGTTTTCCTTACCACTTCCGTAGTTACTTATCCAATCCAAAATTGCACAAGCTTCTTGACCAGGATTGTAGGTGCCAGTTGGCTTGAATACTGCATCTCCAACTTCAATTCCTTGAATTTCTTCAGTTTCGGGGTTGACTGCTAAATTGAGCTTGACGATATTCTGTCCAAATGTCCAAAAATAGACATGATAGCGGTTCTCATGGGCTTGTTGGAGAATGGTTTCTAAGATATTATCCTCTTCGATGCCGGGAGCATCTATTGAAATTACCCCACAACCAGAATGGATTAAATCGAATAAATTAGTAATTTCCATGCGTTGCGTTATCCTAGATTACATTGGAGCTATATATGAAGTGCGATCGCGATGCGCTAAAGTCGCGATCGCACTTTTGCATTATTCTTCAAGTACAGATTTCAATTGCTGGAGATAGGGCGTCCAGTCAACGACATTTTTCCACTCGGCGATCGCGGCATAAGTCGCGATATCTTCTGCACATGATTTCACCACATCTAGGTCTAAAGGGTCTAGATGCCCTTCCTGCGCTGATTTTTTCAGTTTGACCATATATCTGCTCATTGAATCGATGCTCTCAAGCAGCAGCTTTTTAGCTTCTTCAGGAGATATCTTTGGTTCGATTTGGGTCATTGTTTACCAACCAGTTGTAATTTGTTGTTGGGCCATAGCTTCTTCTTGTCCAGCATAAAATTCTGCTGTGAGTTGAGTAGTTTGGATTGCTCCTAGTGCATTCTCCAACTGAGCAGAGAATTGCTGGCAGCTAGCCCCAATCATCCCGGCGACGCTAACACTGACAATATTGTTGGCTGCGATTTGCACATTCATCTGGGCAGTAGAAGAAGCAAGAACAATTCGTAAACTACCTTTACCATCCGATTCCCACTCACTAGCGTTGAGTCCCAGCTTTTGACCTTCTGCTTGCACCATTTGTTTGGTGTACTCTAAAGTGAATTCCTTGATGAAGTTTTTTGGCAGCGTTGACTCGTACAAATTAAGTGCCCAAGTATCGGTAACGATTTCGTATTCTTGGGCATTTTCTGAATAGACAAAATCGAGGTAATATTTGGGAACTCCAAATTGGTTGCCATCAACGTGAAGCCTGCCCTCGACTTCAGTAGCGAATAATTCAAATCTCTTCAGGGCAGATTCAATCAACTCTTTTGACTTCAATCCGACTTTGATATGTGAAATGTGCGACATGGTTTTTTCCTCGAATTTACAAAAATAACTACATTTCTAAACTGGCGATCGCTCTGAAGCGATGTCCCGTACCTTCAACTTTGAAACTTTGGAATTGCGGTTCGTGTTTTCGATAAAACTGCTCAATTTTTGCTATCAGTTCTTGCCTTCTAGAATCTGCGGTGTAGGTTTTACCTTGGAGCAGTTCCCCTAGTTCCTGGATTTCTGCAAACATACCTGTAATGGAGGAATCTTGATATTCGATAAATCGCTGCATTTCCTTGAGTGCATTTTGAAATTTCCGCTTTTCGGCAGCATTGTTGATTGGTTGATTCTTAAGCAAATACTGGAGTCGCTCGTTCACCAATCCCAGGAAGTGGGATCTGGCTTGGTCGATTATTTCCCCTAAATGCTCCTTGATTTGTGATTTGGCCAATTCCAGAACTTCCCGTACCGCTGCTTGTTCGCGACTCAATCGCTCCTGAGCTAAATTCTCCCTTAAGTAAGTTGTTTGGGCTTCGGCAAGCCTTGCATCCTCCAGCATCATTTCACTAATGCTTGGCAACTTGATTGGTGGGGAAATTGTAATTTGCAGGTTGTTTTGAATATCTGCTGCTTTCGGGAATTTATCCAAGTAATATTCCAGGATAATCCTAGTCTTGTCGTAGTCAAAACGACTGCTAGCACAGATATCTGCAATATCTTGAAGAAACTGCCGACAAGAGATATTGTAGCTATCGAGAATTTTAGCTCTTTGCTTATCCAATACCTCGTAAAGCTTTTTTAGAGCCTCTTGGACAGCGACAAAGTTTTCTTCCGGCACTACCCAAAGCTGACCAAACCTCTTGTAGTAAGTGTCCATAATTTTGGCTCGCTCACAATACAAGGCACTCTTGGCTTGCTGTAGTATTTTGCTAACCGGAATCATCGTCTTGATGTTTTTTTCTTCCAAGAGTCCAGAATGCTTCTTGGGTAGCTTGATATCCTCCAATCTCAACTGAATGTTCGACGTGCCTTTGCCTATCTGAATTGAAATATCCAACAAATACAAAGCTTGCGATCGCATCAGCTTCAAATTGCTTTTTAATTTCTTCGCAAGACTGGCTGTGAGTGGTTCGGGACTAGCATAGTTCTTACTCTTTACTTTACTGGCATTGCTGACCATTCCTTCTATTAGTTCTGAAATTTTCGGCGATAGCCCTGTTTTCCTTGGACTTTGGATTGCCATCTCTGTCATATTTTGTTCCCCCTGTTGAAAGAAGTATCGCATATTTATCCATACAAGTATGTTAATTATTGCAAAAACTTTACATATTACCTGTTTGCCCAAGCATTAAATAGCTACAATACTTATATAGACTACCTTTTGGTAGTTAAACCTTACATAGAGAGAAAATGCGTCCACGCAAGTATCCAGTTACTGAAAAAGACAAATACGAATTGATTTCTCAAGTAGAGTGGTCAAGAGAAAGAGACAATGCTCCTATATGTGAAAAAGTGTGGAAAACACCGAAAGGAATTATCGAGGAGCTTTTTGCCAACAAGGTACTGACGTTATCTGTATATTCTCCCCGTCCATACAAGCTCAAACAAAGATGCGATGGGACTATTGATGATCCACTTTGCGACAGATTTTCCAGCAATGCCCTTGGGTTCGCAAAAACCTTTGAATATTTTAGTTGCAACGCGATCGCCAATTTTGGTAACTGATTTTGTTAAAGAGCAAATACTCATTATGAGTAGCAGTCTTGACAAATAATTCAACTGGAGGCTGTACATTAGTACAGCCTTTAATATAACTACAAATAGGACAACAAAATGCTCGAACTTTATCACGGAACAAAATATCAGTTTGACAAGTTTGATTTACAATATTCTCTCTCCTCTTGAAGGGGAGGATAATAATTACACAATCTTCGATATTCGAGGGTTTAAAATTACAAATGTGGAAAAAATTGCTTAAAATATGAATATCAAAGAATTAGTTGTGGGTCAGCAAATAGGAATTTCTTACCGTGAAAGTAATTACAACACAACAGCTGAAATTGGAATTGTTGCCGCAGTTACCCCAACTGGACAAGTAAGATTACAAGATGGCAGAAGATTCTCGCCAAATGGCGTGGAGATGGGCGATATGTACATTCGCAAACGTCTTTGTTCTTTAGAAAGGGTGCAAGAAATTGTCGCAGAACAAAAACGCCGGGAATTGGAAAAGAGGCAGAAAAAAGAAGCTTTTAATGCAAGCCCTGAAGGCAAGCAAGAGCAAGCGGTTTCTGCTGCTGTTGCTGGATTAATTGCAGCATTGAATCAACATGACTATTATGCTGATGTTGACGGACACATGGATGTAATGGAGTCGCAAATCAAGCGCTTAGTAAAAGAATATGTAGCAGAGCATCCACCAATCGAATAAAAAAAGCTCCAGTCATTAACTTGACTGGAGCTTTTTCATTCTTGTATCTAAGTACTATTATTGTTATAATTGTATTACGCATCTGCGTAATATCTTCAATTCTCAGGAATGCAACTATGAATAATATTTTGGCTCAAGAGTACACTGCAAATTTGTACTCTTCTTTGCATGTGGGTTCTGGTGTGTATGTGGACAATCCTGCAAGCCCAGTAATCCGAATACTGTTGTCCAACTCCAACATTCTCATCCAACAGAGAAATGCCGAACAGGCGATCGCTAATGCAACGAAAATTGCTAATGCAATTGCCAGGGCTAATCTGACAAGTTTGGAAGATATGTTGATTTACATCAACAATGTTGCTCTTGCCAAAGGACACCCATCCTTTTTGGCAGAATCAATTGATTAAAATAAATGGAGAACAAAATGCCAGTACCAAGAATTACCCCTTGGGGAATTGCCGATGAGATTAATGAAATCTCGAATGGAATTTATTTTGTCAGCAGTGAATACTTTGGTGGATTGGCGATTTGTTTATCACGATCGCCATTCCTAACTGAAGCTTGCATCAAACGAGCAGAACCATCAAATGTGGGTGGATTTTTGTTCTTTGATGAAGAGGTGAAATCTCTGATTCCGATGTACGAACTCAGTTCGTTATGGAAAACGTTCTACCCTTGTTTAAGGGTAGAAAAAATTGAAAAAAATTTCTTGATTTCTTTGAGTCGATCGTGCCCCGACTATTTGTTTGATAGGGGGATAATACCCTTGCCAAGAATGTATAGGCAACATCTACTCAACCAAGAAATCATAAATTTGAGAGAGGAAAAAAGTGATAACTTAATTATTGCAACCTTTTTAGCTCCTCAACCCGACTGGGTACAGGTACGAACTGCTGCGGACAACTACTACATAGTTACCCGCAGCAGTTACCAAAACCGTACTCCTAATCTATTGGAGTACTGCTACGTAATTATGGCGCTAGGGAAGCATCCCTGGCGAGACAACAGAATCCAGCCTTTTTAACTAAGCACTCACAAAAGCTGAGTTGACAATAGAAAAGCCGTTTATCTATAGAGATAAACGGCTTTTTCGTTTAAAATAATTGTTCCCAATCTTGTTCTAATTCTTGTCGCAGATGGGCATACTTTTGATAGTCATTAATCAGCCAGAACATCACCTGGACTCGGAACCACTCCGTATGTCCTACATTATCTACCATGTGTCCAACATTGTCGGCTACGTCTTGAACGAAATTCTCGCTATTGGCGATCGCGCTAATAGCTCTAATACTCAAATCTTCAATTGTTACCTTAGTTGACTTCTTCATCTTTTTACAAAGAATCCTTTGCTAAATAGCTATTTTTTGGTAGTCCATTTCTGAGAAAGCCTCGGAGCAATCTTTCATTTGTTAGTACTCCATAATGCTTAGTTTTGTTTGCAATTTTACAAACAAAATCTGGTTTGAAAGCGATTCCAAAGTAAGCATTATCAATACCATCCTCGTTATCCCATGTGGGATCGATAACTTCTCCTAATTCGTTAATCAGCCAAGCATGGTGTGTTTTAAATGGGAATATTTGATTAATCGCGTAGCCTTCGCAGTATATTAAATTTTTATTTTCTAGTATTCCTATAGTGCAATTACGAAAACATTGCCTCTCTTCTCCTGTAAATGTCCGCTTTATTTTTTTAGGATATGCTTGACCATACTTTAGTAAAAAACCACAAAAGCTTTTATATTTCAAATCTTCGCTGTGTACAAAGTTTTCAATTATAATTGCTTCTTGTTGAATTAATTCAATCAATAAAGTTAAATTGTTCTCCATCTTTGTATTTTCAAAAGCAATACTTACATTGTATCATTTTGCTATATTCTTACGCAGTTTTAGGATGTTATTATTGACACTTTTTATGGTTTGCATAGGTATAAATAAGCAAATAAAAGATACAATATAACAGTAGACATGGAGAACAAAATGACCACACAAGATTTGATTGATGAGTTGAAGCCTTGCTTTTTAAAGCACAATGAACTTTACAAATTGTCATTGTTGAAGCAATGGGCCTTTGAAAATAATATTACTTATTTAGAACAACCGTTAAGACGTTCAGGAGATAATTGGATGGCAGTTTTTCCTAGAACATACGATTCATCCTACCAAGTCTTTGTCCATAAACAAGGTAAGTCGCTAGAAGTATCAGCCATCTAATAGTTTAATTTATGGAGCAAAATTGTGAGCGATCAAAGAGGATTTAGATGTAGAGTCCACGAGGGTAATTATCAAAACGAGATAACAGTTTGGGTTGATGCTGAAAGTATCGAAATCAACGGCAATTCAGCGATCGAACAAGCTGCTTGGCGAGAGTGGCGAAAGACTTTTGGTAGTTCGATTGGCATGGCTGCTACTGGATGTAAAATTCTAGAAGAAGTTTTTGAGTCTGAGCTTTAATTTTTGTAGAAGACAGAGAGCAGGAGTCAAAATTACCTTCTGCTTTTCTTGCTAAAGCAACGCACAACTAATTAAAAACAGTGAGTATGACAAAATCTGACTTAGCTTACAATAGGACTGCTACCTCAGCAGACAAACGAAGAATCAATGCGATCTCCAAAAAGTGGGATAAAGCCGAAACATTTGATAGGGCAACATTTCAAGAAATAAAACGAACGAATCCATGCGCTGCTGCTTTGCACCTATCTTTACAAGTAATTTTGCAGGCAGTTACTGAAAATTCCCTATCCGATATCGATGTTGCTAAATCAATGATTTTGCGCGAGGCTGCGGTTTTAACGCAAATGTCAATTAAGCCCGATTTCAGGTTATCAAAAGAACAAATTGCAGTTTTCTATGGATTTACAGAAACAGTCTATGGAACCATAGCTTACTGGAGAAGTACAGGTGAGCGAGACTTAATAGAGCGATTTTATCGCTATAGACTGCACAAATTTCTAGCAGATATCATTGATGCTGTATCAGTGGCAATGGCGATCGCCAGTAAAAGAGTAATCTTTCTCAATCAGGAATTTGCCATAACTTATGGAGCTAGCGAATTAGTAGATCAAGGGATTGTGCATGGTGAATTATTTATTTCTGTTGTTAATAGCAGCAGATTGTGGTCAATGCACAGAGACGACAAGGCTCGGATAAAATTCAAAACGCTTAGAAGTGCAAAAAGAACACTTGCTCAGTGGCGTGGTGCTAATATTGTTGGAGAAATTACCCATGAAGACGCCCAACGAATAGCCGATTATTTAGGTTTGATTCCAGTGCCAGATCCAAATCGTAAACTTGTGATGCTCAAAGGAAGCAGCAAACAATCAAAAGGTTTTGGATAAAGATTTTTATTAAAAATCCCGATAGTGCGATCGCACTATCGGGATTTTGTTAGTTAAAATGATTGTTATCGTCAATTATTGTTCCTTGTTGTCCGTGTTTATTGTCTTTTATCGCAGCAGAGATGATTTTAAATAATTCCTCTGGATCGCGATTGGATATGCTTGAACTTAATAAGTCTGCATCTTCTGTTTTGTGGGAAAGATAAATTCCTACGATTATTTGCCTTGCTGCATCCTCTGGAAAGCCTTTGTTAGCAAAATCTTCCAGAGTTTCTTCACGAATACCATTATTTATTTCAATTATTCTTTGATTAAGTTTAGCCATCGCTTGTTTGCGAACCAAGTATTTTCTGCCTTCATTTAAAGCGATCGCTGCGTTCAATAATGCAGCTACAGCGATTGCATAATCTAGTATTCTCCAATGCTGCGATATGTCCCAGAATAAATCAATAATAAGGAAAATAAAGAAAATGGCGATCGCGAATTTTTCAATTAAATTTTTATTCATTGATTGAACCTGTAATATTTCTACTTAGCCTAGCATCAACTAGCAAGTACAACATAAAACCCCACTGTTATTGATAACAGTGGGGTTTTATTTTATTAAATTTCAGTTTGAGTTTGTTGTTGGTATTGCCATTGCCCATAGAGTAAAGGCAAGTTAGTCGCTATCCAATCGATAATCTTTTGGATGCGATCGGAGTCTCCTCGACTCTCGCTAAATTCCTCGTACCATTGCTCTCTACTGACACCATAGCCAATGCATAAACCATCTTCTTGCATCCCGGCTCGATAGTCTTGGAAGCGCTCCATCTCTGCTTGGCAAGCATCCAAGAAGTCCAAGCTATTTACCAAACAACCATACTTAATGGCTATTTCTGCTGCCTCTGCCTCCAATGTTTGTCTGATATGCTCCTGCTTGCGTTTTTGGTAAGCTGCCAGTGGTTCTACAAACCAAACATCATTGTGAGAATCTTGCAATGCGGCAATGAGTTGTTCTTCGGTTTCTAGAGTTTGCCAATTCAGATTCCTTTCTTTGAGACAATCAATAATCTCCTCGGCGTTGGTCAGCTCTCTAGCTTTGGGAAATTTAGGTTCGTCTGTCGAATAGCTGCGATCATCCTCATAAGGGATATAGGCGATCGCAAATTGTAGATGCCCAAATTTTTCGGCGAAGGCATCAATTGCAGACTTGCGTCTTGTCAGAAAATCTGACCAAGTTTCTATGCTAGACATATTGTTCTCCATTAATTAAAAGTGTTCAATCTTCCAAGATATTGATGCTTGCAGCAACACTTCGTAGATTAGTTCTCAACCTACCTGTTGTATTCTCCCAGGCTGATTTGGTAAAAAACAAATGCCTTTCTGGATCGGGCATTGCATAATATCGCACTTCAGAAATCCCTGGTATCACAGATACATGAAACTCAACCAAGTTGGTTTTAGACCGTTTGATATCACTAGCCAAATGAAGTAAATCACTCCAGCTTTTGACTTGAGAAATATGTTTGTTCACTGCCTCACTTGAAGTGAAACCATAAAACTTTGGCATTTCCTTAGCTCCATACGATAAAATTTGATACCACTCTAGTTCTTGTGGAAATGTATTGTTGACAAGAACAGAAACATTTTAGAGCATGAGTTTTAATTTTCCTGTCACAATGTTAAAAGCAGCTATTGAGCTAAAATATCTTTCAACTCAAAAATCAGATCCAAAGGTTGACTTAAGATTTGCTCAATTCGATCTTGCTGTACTCCTAAACTTTTGCCGTACTGTAATGCCCAAGCAATAATTTTACGGCGATCGCGGATTCCTTTGCTCTCAGCTTCTTCGAGTGCAAAAAATATTGCTTTTAAGGTTGTAATTGTTTCTTTGTTCATTATACTTTTACTCCCAATTCAAAAAATCGATCGCCACATCTATACTCTGCTCAAATCTGATACAAGAGTATTTTGTCGCCAGCATCTCATTAGCTTCTATTGGTTTAGCTCCATCCACCCAGGACACAGTTATGTGTGGGTAGACAATACTACAAGGAACCCACTCTGGGAGTTGGACGGCGATCGCTTCTGTGCGATCGTTCCAACATAGGTGAGTCGCGATCGCTTGAAACTGTTTACCAATTAAATCTCGGTAGTCTTGATAAGCAACACCATACCTCAAAGTGATATGGTGTGGTTGCCCACAAGGATAGCGGCGTTTTACATTCACGCCACTGGGGAAATATCCCCACAAAATACCTTTATCCATTAATTGCACCTGATTGCATACATAATTATATTGTATCAAATAATGCTTATAAATACTTAAGAAGAAGATTCTCCGAGATCGCGTTGGAGCATAATCTGGTTGATAATTTCTATCTTGGCCATATCCAAGGTTCCTTGGACAGTTTGTATAGTTGCTGGATCTAACATTTTTAACTCGATCAGGGTATTGACCACTTCTAGAACGTCCATTGACCTTCCCAATGCTCTTTCAATTGCCCATTTCGGAGGCGATCTTCGCACTGTTTTGGTACTACGTTTGTGAATAGTCCCTTCTTCCCCGGAAATTACTTCTTCAGTCTCCCAAGTGTCTACTGCTCTACCAAACAGATAGTCGCTAAATGCGCGTCTTGCTTGCCTTTTTTGGTCTGCGGGGAGGTTTTCTTTATACTCCCTTTTGGCGATCGCGATTTTGTCAGCAAATTCTGGATATTCGCGTTTCCATTTGTAGAAAGTATCTTTTGATAAATGTGCTGCTTCCCAACCATCGCGATCGCCTCCTTTATCGGTGATCGCCTCTATGATTACCTGCACGATTTCCTCACAGTAAGTATTCTTCCTCCCTCTGGGTGAAGTGGTTTTCTTTTTACTACTGCGTCGAGTTTTTCGTGGTGGCATGGGTTGGCATGGTTGAGATTATACAAAACACTTGATGGTCTAATGAACTTGCATTGAACACACTGAGTCAAGCATATTATATTTTTATCCGTATGAGTATGTCCAAATAAAAATCCCTGCCATTATTAATGACAGGGATTTTGTTGGTTTTTAACTAACTTTTCAATTTGACAATTGAGAAGTTCGTCTCTTGTGTTTTTCGGCTTCGCTAATAGCTATTTCCCAGAAATCTCGAACATTAGCTCGTGCTTTCTGCCAATGCGGCTTCTTTTCTCTAGGAAGCTTGACTCCAGCAGCGTGAACAAATTCCCCTTGATATCTAATTTCATATTTATCAGAGGTAATGGTAAACTCGTATCCTTCTGCTTGCAATTTTGCTGCTGCTTGTAAATTCTGTTGATGTTGCCAATCTTGCATAATGTCCTCCATCGTGTAAATTTGATTTTTGGCGATCGCTGATTTGATTAATTCAAATCGTCGGGTTTTAACAAAATGTCTTCAGCCACCTGTTTCCAGTTAACACAAGATAATCCTGTGATTACAATTATGGCGAGTAACATACTATATCCTGATTCTTCATTGTCAATTACGAATGGAGTATAGTTAACCAAAAGTTTTCTTTGAATGTAATCACCAAGTATTGAGGTTACTGTCGTACCTTTTGGAAAAATTTTGCTTTCAGCAATCCTCATCTTAAACCCTGCCGCAGCAAAGCGAAATTCATCAAGTAAACTCAAATGGGAATTTATCAAAAAAGCAATTGCTCCGGTGAGGGAGTTGCTAAATTTCAAATAAGGTATGTCTGGAACAAATGCTCTCATGTAATCTTCTAGCAGGGTTCCTCCATTTAAAGACTTGACAATATACAGCCAATCAATATATCCCAAAACTGCCTCCTTCAAGAACCAACCATAGATATTGTCGTTATCCTCTGGTATGGAAGATTCAATATAAGACGCTAGCTCATCGGCTATTCTTAAACACTCTTCTTCTTTTTTGTCTTCATCTAAGTTTACGAATTCATCACCAAAAATTAAAGGGTGTTGAAAATATAAAAATATAGCAAATCTTTCTCTATCTTGGTTAATTTTTACTTTGATGAAATTTAGAACTGCTGTTGTAATTACCTGAACAGTAGCTTCCATTTTGCCCCCATTTTATGTAAAACTTTATACCTTTATCTTAACAAAAAAGCAGAGAATAAAACTACCCTCTGCTTTTACGGTGACACTAGGTCACTCCTTGCTATTTTATTATCCGCCTTTCATCGATGTTTGCATTAAATGAAAGTTGTTAACTTTAGATCCCCAGCCATGAACTGGGACGGCAATATTTTTCCCTTTACCTCCATTACAAAGCAGACATTGCTCGCAATGAATGTGAGTATCCAGGTAATTTTTGCACAGGATCTCATCTTCCAGGGGAGCTTCCCCTTTGGACAAAATCCGATAAGTTCGCCATCCCATACTATTGGCTTGTTGCTTGAGCGGGATTGACTCCACTGATGACATTAGTAAAGATTTCCATCCCGGCTCGCAATTTGCCCATTGGTGAGTGTATCCAGTATATCCAGATACGTGATTTATCAAAGGTTCCCACACCTTTAATGGTGTAGCTGCTGGGTCGCCGTAAGTGCCCAATCTGAGGTACTCTTGCTGGTATTTAATAATCTGTAAGATGTTGTCGTTTAACTGCGGATACCCGCCTCTTTTGTATTTTGCCCACACTTGCCCCGTGCCTCTTAAGTCCACGTAGCAAATCTTTCTCCGTAATGGGCAGTTACCGCAAATAGAGTAATCCTGCTCTTGGAGCAATGCCTCAATTGGGTTGGTATTTCGCACTAGTATATGCGACTGGAGCATATCTCCAGTTTTGATATTCCGACTAGCTGTATTTATGCCAGTCACAATCACAACAATGGGATTGCCATCGATTAACGATGGCCCTTCCCACAAGACGAAGCCATTGCTTTTCTTGTTGGTACGCATAGCATTTTGTTCTCCATTAAAAAAGGCTCATTACTGAGCCTTGTTAGTCTATTGATGGAAGTGGGTAAAAGCTGCTGATTAATCCTCCTTTATCTGCATAATGAAACTTTCTGCAATGCCTTTTAAGCGATCGCTAGAAAGCAATTCTGGATCAAAGATTATCGGTGCTGCTAAATAGTTCTCTAGGATTCCTATGATTACTGCTTGTCGCAGCATCATCGCAGCAGGCTTATCTGCTACTCCTACAATTTCTGTAGAAATATCTTGATATCTGCATTTGAGATCGCTGTAGACATCTTGATCGTTAGCGATCCATTCCCAAACTGGACTATCAACAACTTCTTGCTCAATCGCTTTCAAACTTCTCCTTTAGTAATGTATCAAAGGTGGCTCGACCTATACTTATTGTAACGTAGATAAACTGAGAAATTTAAGCGAAAACCCTGCTTGGAGGGTCAAGTTTACTCTCTATTATTGTTTTGCTAAGATGAAATGATTTGTAATTAAACTAACAAAAATGAAAGATATAATGCCGAACTTACCGAGAATTATTTTACAAAATATTTTAAATGTAGAAGAGGGAATTATTGTCCAGCAAGTTAATTGTAAATATCAAATGGGTGCTGGTTTAGCAGAAGAGATCGCCAGTAAATGGAGCATCGTCAGAGAAGAATATTTAGCTAAACCAGATTGGCAGCTTGGAGATGTCCAATTTGTGAAAGTGGCTCCTAATTTGACTGTTGCTAACGTCGCCGGACAAAAATACTACAACAGAAATTTTAGACAAACTAATTTTGAAGCTTTGTCGTGGGGATTGGCTCAAGTAAATACTTACGCTACAGAAAACGATTTATCTGTTTATGCACCTTACGGGCTAGGTTCGGGGCTAGCTGGTGGGAAAACAGCAGCAGAAAAACAACAAACTTGGTTAATAGTACAAAATATTCTCATGTCTACAATCGATTTGCCAATTATTACCTTAAAGCCAAATTCCGAATTGGTAATCTCTGGAAAACCAATCCCAATAGAACCATCTCACATACCAACTGTCGCAGCCAGGGGGTCGGGACGGCGATGCCATCTTACCAAAACTTCCAGACCAACCCAAATATACGACTTACTTGAGGGACAACTGGCGATCGCGCAAGTAGGAAAATTGCAAACTATTGTCCGTATCGGGGTAGAGTACGAAATTACTACCTCAATGCTTAAAGATGAAAATTATCAAAGAGTTTGGGCAGAGATGGAGAAAGCCGACTCTCAAGATTTACTCACACTCAAATCTGACCAACTGTGGGGACTATTCATCGAACCTTTGGGGAATTATATAAATGGCAGAATCGTTCCTTTCTCACCATTAGATAGCATTGGTGAGGATGTGGCTTTATTGAGCGCATAAAATGTTAAGACTGGGAAAAACAATTAATTTAGTCAATAACGCTCAAGCTTCCAACCAAAGGGAAAAGGTTGAAATGGCGCGACTCAACGCCATTGAGCGGCAAAGAGCGATAACACAGTGGTATGCCCAAGGGGGACAGGTTTTCTTGGATTGGGCGAAAATCCACTACCGGATGCACAACGGACAACCCTTGGAGTGGGACGAGCCTTTTTTGGAAGATGTATTCTTGGCAATGGGCAATCCTTGGATAGAGATGCTCCTATTCCAGAAGCCAGCGCAAATCGGCTATACAGAAACCTTGATCGCTTTTGCCGCATTTGCGATCGCCTATTTACGATCTCCCATCGGATTGGGATTTGAAGCTCAAAAGAAGCTGTATCAGATGAGCGGGAAGCGCATCCAAAAAGCTTTTGCCTACTGCGAACCAATTCAAAAATTGGTGAACGAATCCAAAAAAGTCCTCAAACAAGAGGACATCAACTCTAAAGAAAGCATTACCGTTGGTGGCGTACCTTTGGAGCTTTTTTATGCCAAGGCTCAAGAAAGCAAGGATGACGAGCAAGCTCCTTCTGGTGTGCGTTCCTTTACTGCCTTTATTGTGGCAGTGGATGAATTTGGGTTGTGCGACCACGGCATCCTCGATGTGGCAGCAGCTCGGATGGCTAAATCCAACTGGCCTACCAAAATTACTAGAGCCGGATCTACTCCGGCTATCGAAGGCGGAATTGTTGACACGGAATTCCGTAAAGCTCAATATCAATTTGGCTGGCAAGTGGAATGTCCCCACTGCAATCACCTTCAACAGCTAGATGCTTTTGGGAATTTTCTCCGTCCGATGCTCGTAAAAGAGGATGGAATTGAGATTGAGCGCTACGTCAATCAAATCGGGCATCCCTTGCTGTGGTTCCATCGCAGCACCAGTGAAGACGTAGACGAAGCCAAATCAACAGCTTATATTGGCTGTCAAAAATGCAGCGAAGAATTGCCTAAGTCATGTTTGGCAGGGGGAGAGTTCGTTTGTACTAATACAGGAATAACTTTTCATGAATTGAATGATTTGGCGATCGCAACCCAAACACCGATTAAAGAATCTGTCGGATTTAATATTCCTAAACTAGCTTCGGCGACTTTTAAGCCAGAGGAGCGAATCCGCTTCATGTTCGCGACCAAACGACCTGCCGATGGGATTCAGCAGTTTTTGGGAAAAGCAACTTCGCTTGGTGGTGGGAAAATCCAACTGTCTCGTTTGGTGGCTTGTCAGAAAACTACCGTACCAGAAAGAGAGCATGATTTGATTGTCATGGGATGTGACCAAGGTCGATACGCTAACTGGGCACTAATTGCCAAATGGTGGTTTGCTGACGACAAGGATAAGGAAAAACGTTGGCAGGAGGGATTCAAACAAATTATTTGGTGGGGTCAAATTAGTGGCTTTGATGGGTTGGAAGAACTAGCCAAAGAGTACAATGTCGATTTGGTGGGATTAGATTCAGAACCAGAATTCAATTCTGCGGTGGATTATGGTCTGAAGCATTTACCTCAAAAAAGAGGTAGTAAGAACCAGAAAAAAGGACAAGTTTACCTGTTTGACCAGGTGCGACTCAAAGGAGAACACTTTCGGCGGACAATTCGTAAAATTGAATCGGTAAAAACTGGCTCTCCAGTGCAACACGACAAAGAAAAGAAAATCCCGATTTACCTTTTGGATCGGACTTACGCTTTAGATGCAGTGCGCGATCGCATTCACCGCTGTTTGCAAAATTTCCCGGCACACGCAGTTCACGATCCCAAGGATCATGCTAATCTCTTTCATCATTACCTAACTAGCGATCGACTCCCCAACGAAATTTGGTTGGAAGCTACAAATTCTCCCGACCACTTTCATCACTGCGACTCGTTTATTGAAGGGGTGGTGAAAGCTAGTATGTACGAACCAGGGATGAGCAGTTTTGGGTTTGGGGGGTTGACCGAAGAGGAAATATGAACAAAATAGTCAAGAGATGGGGTACTTGTTTGACGATAGTTTTGATTTGTCGAATCATCGGCAAACGAAAATGGCAAGTTGTGCCAAATTTCTCCAAAAATGGTAATTACAAAGCAGCCAAAATAGTATTGGCAGATGTGGCTAATGAATATATGGCTTATATAAATACAATCGCTGGAGTTGAATATCGTTTTATTCGTCAAGAAGATTTGGGTGAATACGGAATTTCCCAAGAGGTGATCGCTTGATAATTCAAATTGTAAAGAGTATTCCATCAACCTCTCGCCACTATCTTAGTATAGTTTGGAAAGGAGTATCTGGAATGGTTAAATGAGTATTGTTGCCAAAATTACCAGCGAAAAGTTCCATTTTTACCAAGCAGCGATCGCTTTGTATGGTTGTGATATATTGCACATCGAAATTCAACCACCTCCGTTGCGTCGTTCATTACCTTTTTCTTTGGAAGAAGATGTGTTTTTACCTGTAATGCCCAAAAGGCAAAGGACGACGTTGAAATTGCGACTTTGCCAATTTAGCGACGCGCAAGATTCTTGGTGGCAATACGTCAACGAAGGTGAAATTTAAGTTCTCAGTAGAGTTAAAATAACTTTAAAATTCACCTCAGAAAATATGCTTAACTCTTCCTTGAATAATCAGGATTTCGCAGAAATAGTCAATCAAAGTATTGATGGGATAGTTACTAGAGAGCAACTTCAGCAGGTTAACGATCGATTGCATCCTCAAGGGTATGAATTAGTTATATTAGTTTTACACCCTGCTGGCGATTCTGCCCCAAAAGCTGCTTCATTGCCCAAAGATGATGAGGCAAGTTTGTCACTTTTGAAAACTCAGGCGATCGCCGTTCTCAGTGAAGTTTTTCACAAAGATAGCGTTTCAGATCGAAAAGTACAAGTTGCTTTAGAGATATTGCGAATTTCCGGCATTGGAATACCCAGTGCGATCGCTAGTGCTACAGCAATTCCAAATTAGTCAATTTTGTTGTGAGGGACAAGGTGTGCCTCACAAACTCTAAAATAATGGTAGAATTCATGACCGATTATTCGCGACTTTTTTATATCAAAGATTTTGGATTTCACAGAATAATTAAGGTATTTGCATCAAATTATACGGGGAGTTACTACGAATCATTGACCCTTTGTTTGGTGACTCCAAGCATCAAGAAAGATATTGATAATATTATTTTGGATACTTGGATTGTGCAGGAGTTATACGATAAATATGATGGTGGCGAGATAAAC
The DNA here is from genome assembly GCF_013393905.1 of Nostoc sp. C052. Taxonomy (GTDB): domain Bacteria; phylum Cyanobacteriota; class Cyanobacteriia; order Cyanobacteriales; family Nostocaceae; genus Nostoc. Next base: position 123,890 of record NZ_CP040278.1, on the reverse strand, counting down.
TGGATTCCTCAAACTTATAGGCTTTTAAATGATAAAGATTGGCGAGAATTTGATTAACGAAATGATAGAATTTCCTGTACGTGATAATTATTCGTTAGATGAATTTTTCGACTATGCAAATTTTAGTAAAGGCTTCCAAGAACAAGAATGGGGAGTAGTTTTAGCTACTCCCCATTCTCCTGTGTGCCCTTTTTGTAAATCTGCCAACATTCAAATTGTCGATACAAATGCTCTACCTTGGCTTTGCTTAAGCTGTCAAAGTGGTTTTTATCGAGGAATATGATTTAATACCTAAAGGCTATTTTTACCGTAATAGATTTTTGCTTCGGGGTGACTTGGGGTGCCATTGGGAGATAGATACAATTTACCCCAGGTAAATTTATGTTTATAAAGGTTAAAGCATGGTGGTCTAAATAGCCAAATACCTTTTTTTGTATGCAATTGAAAAGCAAACATTACAGCATTGCAACCAAAAATAGTTAAGTTACCGATTGAAATATGTTCGCCAAATAACTTTGAGAATACAAATTCTGCCATTTGGGCTTTAGGTGAGATTTTCCAAACTACCGACCATATTTTATATAGTTTTGATGTTTCCAGTATCTGAGATTTGAATTGGGGATTCTTTATTTCGTAATAATCTATATTCTCAGATTCAAAGTTTATCACATCCAAAACGTCAAACAAAGAACAACTCATCTAATTTAACTCCTATAAACTATAGTCATGAATTCTTGTAAGGATTTCTAATTTTTTGAAATACTTCCTTTGTCCACCTAGCAGCAACCAAGGCATTGTGTTGCATTTCTGGTGGTTGCTCTGGAAGCTCCCCACTCCCTAGCCAATTCCATTCTTCTAGCACGTAATTGCAATAAAGCGGAAGCCATGCTGAGAAGTCATCTGTAACAGTAAAGAGCTTTTCCAAAGACGTATAATCTTGGGTATACTGCCAAACCCAAACTATCGGATTGTCGTCAAACCAAGCTTTATCCTTCAATCCCTCTGTATCTTCAGAAGCATACCAAGGATAGCCTTTGTAACCATGAATAAAATGTAATAAATCAGCGTTGATTTGGGCTTCGGTTTTCCACAAAGCCTGGGTTTTTTCTGGCAATAAATCGATTACAAGTTTCATGCCAGGATCTGCTGCTGTCAGGTCGCAGTCGGAATTTAGGGCGTAATATTCCCGACCGTCTTCGCCAACCAAGGCTATGCTGATTACGTGCAACAGGCGATCGCTAATAAAGTTTTTTGTAGCTAAAAAGTAATTCATATTAAAAAATACACTATCATCCTAATTTTAGTTAAATATCCCCCTCAAATATCTGCCTGGGTATGCAAACTCTCAAACACGTCGGTAATCAAAGGAAGTGTATTAATCAAGATTTTGGTGATCTCCGGTGAAATATTAAAGCGTTTCGAGCTAATTTCAATGCTTTTTTCAATGTTGCCATCGTCGTGCAGCAGTGAAGAAGCATACCAGTCGCAGATTAGCTCGATTAAATCGATTAAATTCATGCCGTTTACGCCATCTGCAAAAAACTCTGGATGGTGTCTGTTGTGGGCATAGTGGTGTGCTACGGTGTCCCGCATTTTTCCTAAATTTGCAAAATATTCTGGACTTCCGTAAGTCAAGGTTCTCATGTTGTTGCCGTACTCAGTAAAATCTTCTACTTCTGGCGATCGCATTTTACTTTGGTCGTGAGTAAACTGTCGGTTCATCAACTCTATTTGCATTTTTGCGAGGAGTTTTTGAATCAAAAATATATGCTGCCAGGTATCGAAGCAGTTAGCTTTTTGAGCAAGAGTAAGATTGTGCGGGGATTGATTTGACATGAATTTATTCAGAGACAAAATCGCTTACCTTGACCCAAGTATTCTACAATGTCTCTTCAATTCCAATCTTTTACTAACTTTAATTATTTTTTCCTTATAAACTATCAAATCCTTGCACAGAGAGCCTTTTATCCAATAATATATTTTGCTGATATTATTTTAAAATCATCTATTTAATAATTTATACATGACGGTTGAAATTAATCAAGGTATAGAAAGACTTCAACTTAAGCACTCCGAAACCGGGAAATGGGTCGATACTACGATCTTGCTTCAGCTAAAAGATGGTTTTGAGGTAAGGCTGAATAATTTTCAACTAGAAGTTCTCAGTACAATTTCTAGAAACCTAGAAGAAATAAACACAACAACTGAGAAAATTCAGACTTTTAGTAATGAAAATACTAAATCTATAGCTGACAAGCTAGAAGAGATTTACACTCTTTTATCGAATCAGGGAACCGGAGGAGGCGATGGTGGGGAATCGAGTTTATTGCCTACTCTTAAAGAAATTAAAGAGTCGTTGGAGGATAACAACGATTCTGCCGGACAAACCTTTGCGAAAGTCAAGATTTTGACAGAGACGATTGAGGATGTCAAGGCATCCTTTGGTAGTGGCGAGGTTTTTGAAACTTTAATTTCTCTTCCTGTAGGAGAAATCAAAACAGTCAGGATTCCAGATGGTACGGAATCTTTGGTTTTTAATGTCAGGAAAGATAGCCAAGGGGTTAGTTATGATTTGCATTATTCTTTTGCTCCCTCCCAGCTTGAATCGGGAAAACATCGAACCTTGTGGGCATACAACGAATTTGATAAGTCGCGTCTAAATTGGAATGGCAAAAGTCTTTATTTGCGCTGCCCTGATTCTACAGTAGACGTTGAAGTAACCGCTTATTACACAAATCCATAAATCATTATGAAAATACTCTCAAACTTAGGAAATTCCCTAGCTGGTGTTGGCGATCTTATTGATGCCAAGAAAGCTATACATTGGACACTAGGCTTGCGGCAAGCAGAGCTAATCATCCTGGACAAGACTAATGTATTGAGAACTAATAATGATTCTCAACTCAAGGCAATTAGGGAAGGGGATCTACTCCAAGAACAACTTAAGTATTTGAAGCTGGTCTTTCCAGCCCTGCGCTGCACTCCTGTGCTAGGGATTTGGCTAAAAAACAAGATTGCAGATATCAACGATCGTCTATCTAGGTTTGAGGCTTTGCAAGCACAAACTAACCAACTTTTTCGTGATTGCCGCATGGAACTCGATGTTGCGAGGAAGAAAAAACAAGAAATTCTGGAGGAATATCCAGAAGCACAAGAGTTAACATATATGCAATTGCAGGAAAAATATGGTCAAGAAGCTTTGCTAGAGACAAATTTTGCCTACATTGAAGCACGATTAAGGTCTGCCTTTTACGGATTTCCTGAATCGGTGGGAGTGGCCTTGTTTGATGTTAGCCCACAAATGCGACAAGCTCTGACCGAGCGAATAAATCAATTTATCCAACAGCAACGTCCTACCAATAATCTAGGAGAGGCGATCGTCAATGCCATTTATTCGCTACCGACAGATCGTCAACAGGTGGTTTTGGGACTAATTGCTAGTGAGGTGGGTAGTTTATCTGCAAATGACGAAAATCCTATTAATTAAAGCAATATGCGACGCAGGAAAATCCGGCTTGTTTGTTTGTAGTTAATATTGACAGGTAGACAAAGGGAAATGGAAATATGGATATTGCACTTGCAATGAAATATGGGGGAGATCCTGTAACTGCTGATGAGTGCGATGAAAGCAGTTATTTAAAAATGGGATTATTGTGTCCTTGCAAAGATTGCAACGATGTTGTCCGCTGGGTTGCGCCTCAAGAGAAAACCAGCATTAAGGGCAAAGAGTTTTCAGTTAAGGCACATTTTGCTCATTTCAAAGCTAAAGATCCCGTACTGAAGCAGCAATGTGAGGAGCGGGTCAGCAATCTCAAGAAGTCCGATTTAGACAGAATGTCCAGGAGAGCTATCCAGCAGCGTTCGGTGCTGTTTCAGAGATGGTTTTGGGAAGTGCTTAACGCTCATGTTATTAGGTGTGATTTAAACTCAGAGTGGGATATGCGCGAATACCTGTTTTTAACAGGTGAATTTTCTAATTATCGTCCCGGAGAAAAATTTGACAAAATAATTCTTGAATACAATCAAAAGTACAAATCAATTGCTCAAGCCGAAGCAGAGTATTTCTTGGAGGCAATGAAGCTATACGATGATTTTAAATTATTAGTAGATTCTATCGATCCCCCTGTTGCCAGCCCAGACGAGCAAGAGTCAGAAGACAAGGAAGTTAGTCAATGGACTAAACACATACTAAGATTGGCTAACAGTCGTTTGCACCGACAAATTACCAAAGAAGCTCTTGATTTTTTGGGAACCAAACGCAACTATGCGATCAGAAATGCCTTACTTATTTGGCTGTACACTTTCGGCAACGAGCATATTAAAGGGTATTTTTCACTCGATTCCGATGATTTAGGGCATAAACTTTATCCAATGATTGGACAAATATTTGCAGTGATTCCTTGGGCAGATGAATTTGATGATTTATCCAAAGGTAAACCCCTAACGCAACGCAGTTTAGCCGGAGCAATCCTGATGTATATTCTTAATACTGTTGAAGAAAACTCGGAAACAGTAAATGAATCAGCCAATCAATCAGCTAAGTCGATTATTTCAATGTAAAAGCGATCGCTTTGAGTCGAAATCTCTGTAGTTACTGCGAATGTGGTTTTGGCAACCTGTAAAACGATTGCTGTGCAAAGGTTTGAGTGGTTTCACCAGTCGTTTTGGCAACCTGTCAAACCACTAGTTTGCGTCGCGAATAAAACTATAGAGATTTTTCAGGCATTGTCCAGTAAGCTGGTTTACTTTTCGGTGATTCTTCAATGTATTTTATCGCTTCTTCTAATTTCTCAAAAACAATGACATTTTTCATCATATCTGGTTCATTTATTACGTCTCCTGGAAGTTCTTGATGGTTTGTCACTTCTTGAGAACTTAAACTAATGAATCCTATTGGAGTTCTAAATTGACGGTTTTCTTCATAGTTTCCAAAAACCATTAAAGATAAGTCGTCAGTATGAACATAATAGCGACTGAAGTCGTATGGCATTTCAAAAATCTCCAAATATAAAAAAGCTGAGTTATTGCTAATAGCAAAGCCCATCTACAGATTTTAACTTGTAGATGGGCTTAAATTTTAATGAATTGCCGCATAAAAGCGATCGCTCAATCAATTATTTCTTTTTAATCAGACTGCGATCAATTAACTCTTGATATTGGCTTCCAGTCAAAAGGGTATCATTGATAATTTTCACTTTTGCCCGTTTTGGCTTGGAGGTATCAGATTTAATTGTTCCTGGAAAGTATTTTTCAATCATTCGTTTGACATGAGCTTCGCTAAAACCCATGTCTTCCGCTATCTTTTCTAAGGAATATCCGATTGAATACAGTTCGCGGAACCTAATGGCGTTAGATTTACCTTTGGCTTTTTGAGTGTGTCCCCTGCTTCTAGGCTGGATACCAAATTGCTCTAAAGCTTGACGAACCGTGCCTTCGGAACATGAGAACCTTTTTTTGATCGCCTCAATTCCCAGTCCAAAATTGTACGAAGACGCGATTCTCGACCAAAATTCTGGATCTCTATCTTGTGCCGGAACCCAGAGATTAAACTTTTGTAACACCCAAATTATGGTTGAGGAGTTAAATCCTAACTCCTCTCCTATTTCGGCGTAACTTAAACCCTGCCTAAATTTTGTAACGATTTGGGCATGGTTCTCGACAACTTCATGCCGATAGACTCTAGAACATCCCATGCGTCTGGGATGCCCAATTTTTCTCAGGATTTTACTAATGCAGACATGGGAAACCCCATATCTCTTGGCGATCGCTGGTTGACTTTCGCCATTTGCGTAAGATGATGCGATCGCGGCATATTCTGTTTCGGGAATCTTCACCATTGCAAACTTTGCTGGCTGATAAATGTAAAAAGGCCAGTCCCGTTGCCAGGATTAATTTAACTGTGGCTCAGGCTTATACAAGCAGTAGTTCCCGCAAGCGGGATGCTGTCAGCCACTACAATTACTTTATCAGAGGTTGGGAAAGAGTTGATATCAGAAAGTGATTAACTAAATAATTTGCCAATCTTGAACCAAGTCTAAGTCGTCATCCAAAATAAAGCAACCATCTTCTAGTTTGACGTTCTCCCCAGGCTGGAGAGTTGCAAAAACTGAACCAACGCAACGGTCAGCTAGCTCGTATTCTTCACGAGTTGCTAGTTTTTCTCCGCTAAAAGATAACGTAGTATTATCACTGTAGATACAAGTTGGGTTGCCGTCAGCAATTGTATTTGTCATTGTTTTATCCATCATCAGTGCCAGCATTTGAGCCATCTGGCATACAGGCTAAGAAGCCTGTTTCGGATTAGCTAGTCAATTAATTGTCCCAAGCAATAATTGGGACTATGAGAATCGACGACAACATATTTTGTTAGATCGGAGTCGAAAACTGCGATCGCACTATAAAGATGCCGGACTTTGCGAGCAATCACGAAAGCCAACTGTAAAGAACAATCGCCGTTTATCTTAAGCAAACTGCCCCGCATGGGAGCATCTTCAATCAACTGAGACAAATAGCCGTCCACCCAAGGCACTAAATCCTGGTTGCTTGCGTTTTGTCCGGAAATAAATCCAATGTTCAGTTGTTGGTAAGCTTCTTTTTGGTCTAGCTGAAGTTTAAACATATCTGTTCTCCATTTATTACCAGATTATATATTTGGCTGGAAGAGGGGGTTTTCCAGAGTTGTCTAAGGGCGACACGTTTGTAAACTCTCAAGAAGTTTCTTGGGTGCCATTGCCAATAAAAGCTTAAAGCGCTTTTTCAGCGATCGCACGTTTAACTTCTTGTAAACTCCCGACACCTACATTTGCCAAAAATTCAGCAAGTCTTTCAAATGCATCAAAGTTTCTACCCATGTGAGCAGGAGTAGAAAGCGCGATGATGCCAGATGGAAAAGTCCATTCGCTACGACTATTCGTTACATATCTTTTTGCTCCAAACAGTTCCATGATGGAGTGCGATAAAAAGAATTTTTCAACTTTGTAATTTTGATTAACGAAGTACAAGCTATAGTAGTTTTCGCCTGCCTGTAAGTATCTTGGACTCTCTTCACAGACAACAAAAACATCTCTGGAATAAACCATCGCTTCGATTAAGCTAAGTAACACGACTACGTTTATAGCTGCGTGTTCGCGCATTATTTCTCTATTAGAATTAGGACAGCTAGCACTTTTTATTGCTTCTAACAGCAAAGTATTTATTGTCTCAATAAGGTCTGTTTTTCTTAATTCAAATTCTTTTGAATCTATCATAATGATGCCTCGTATTTTATCGAAAACGCTTTTAGATGACGTAACTGTTCGATCTATATACTTGATGTAGTATATAGTACTACTATTGTACCAAAATATACAATTAGCTTACGTATTTGTATGAAAAAGGTGAGTTTCATAGCGAAACTCACCTGCCTTTAAATCTATTTATCCTTCTCCTTTAGATTCTGATTTCAATAGTCTTAATGTTCTATGAAGCTCAAATTTGTAACATCCATCAGCCAGAAGATCCATGAGACGTTCTCCCATTTCGATATCTCTATTTGCTCTTATCTGCTCCAACCAAGCATCAAATAATGCTTCCCCTTGCATTGCCCTTTCAGCAATTCCTTGACAGAGATAGCATTCCTGTTTTGCTAGGCGAATTTCAAACCTATTTACATAGTGGCTATTACAGAAAGGGCAGATAATCCAATCATCATCTAACTGCTGACTCACTAATTTATCTAGCGAATCAATACCTAAAATGGCTGCATACTTTAAATCAGGTCTAAACCCGATTTTTGTATTATGCCAAGTTTGATGCCAGCTAACTGGCTCGATAATTTCACCGTCTTCTACGTAAAGCCAAGCTTCATCATTATTGCTGTCAGGACGATACAACCAAGCATTCATCCTATCATAAAGCAGGATTTCTTCTCCCTTCTCAATGATTAGCTCTTTCGTTATTTTGCCCATGCTATTAAATTAATTGAATTATTTGTAGCCAAATATAATTTAATTATAACGCTATATATGAACGAAAAACTTCAGCTTGGCAGTACACAAACCTCTAACAAAATAGAAAAAGTTGCAGCCATCACGAAGTAGCTGCAACCCTTTTTACCAATATATATGTGGCCGATTTTGCTTTGATGTGCTTAGATATTGATTGTTCTAAAAGGAATCGCTAATTCCTATTCTTCATTAGTTAAATATTTCTTTGACAAATCTTTTGCCAGTTGGGGATTCCGGTGTTCGATGATTTGGGCAATAGCAATTAACCGATTGAACCAGTATTCACGAATTGCGTCAATTTCCAAGCAAGCATAATTGACTGATATTCTGGTAGAGTCAATTGGCTTATCTTTCGGGTTTGCTGCTTTATTTGCTTGCTTCATTTGTGTGGCACAAAGCTTGTATTCACCCTCAATCATTGTTTCAAATTTTTCAGCAATTAACAATTGCTCTGAATTCATATATTCTTGATTTTTGAAAACTTTATCTGTGGTACTATTATCCATTTTTTTTATTACCTATTTGTCCAATTTTAAACGATTAGCTAGGGTCTTCATCAATTTTTCTATTTCTTCAGGGCTAGCATCCCCAGAAGGGGTTACTGATATTAAAGATAAAGAATGACGATTGAGAGTTCTCTTTACCTGTGAGGGAAGAGTAGCGTAAGTGCATCCATTTAGGTCTGATTTGATTTTTAAATCCCTCAAAACTAATTGATTGCTGTAAAACTCAACAATAGTTCTTATTCTTTGCTTGCCATCAATAACTTCAATGCTTTGACGTAAACTTTCATAAATGATGACTGGCATTACCGGAAAATTAATAAGAAAAGATTCAATCAGTTGAGATTTTTTGGTATCATTCCAACTGCCAGCCAATTCATTGCTACCAATATTCATGTAATTAGGTACAGTCCTAAAATTAATAGCCAGCGCTATTAACTTCATTCTGTTATTCGTGAGAATCAGTTCAGTCTCTCCCCACTGATATTCAGTATTAGCCTTATTCTCCACAAGCATGATATTTTTGCAATTTGCTAAACTTCGTGAATTTATTGAAATCGAAGGATTTTTGTAAGATGCCAATACACCCTTCCGTGGCTTTTATTTTACAGCTTTTCTAGCATATAATATTAGCTTTGCACGGTTTATTATGAACTTTGCGAAATTGATAATTTAACTAAAAATATATGAAAAGCCACGACTTATCGGGACAAAGGTTTAGCCGTTTAGTTGTTCAACAAAAATGCGCTCCCCCTAAAAAAATTCTCCAAAAAGAATCCCGAAACTTGGTGGATGTGTCTATGCGATTGCGGCAACACTAAACCAATCAGAGCTATTCATTTAAAAGAACATCGGGTCAAAAGTTGTGGATGCCTGAAAAAAGATAATAGGTCAAAACATGCAACTATTCATGGTGGTGCTGGAACCCCCACGTGGAATTCCTGGAGAGGAGCGATTGATCGGTGCAGAAGAGAAAATAGCACAGGTTGGAAAAATTACGGTGGGAAAGGGATTAGGGTTTGCGAACGATGGCAAGGAAGGAATGGGTTTGCCAATTTCTTAGCAGATATGGGAGAAAGACCGGAAAACTGTACTTTGGACAGGATCGATTCCAATAAAGATTATTGCCCAGAAAATTGTCGGTGGGAAACCACAACAGCACAACGCCTAAATACGACCAGAACCCACTGGATTACTTATCAGAACGAAACCCTGTGTTTATCTGATTGGGCAAAAAAACTAAATAAAGACCGCAATCGCATCAGAGAAAAGCTAAACAGAGGTTGGACTATGGAAGAAATAATTAATGAATCTCCCGCTTGTGTGTGACTGAAATTTATGGATATAGCTTCCTATACAAATCGCCCATTTCTGATGGCTTTGCTTGACTTAACGGTTTTCCCAGTCTAGTTTCTAACTCTTGCAATCGGGAAAATATTTCTTCATTTTCGATAAACTCCATGCAGCAAGCCGACTTTTTCACAGTTGCACCCAACTTTTTCAAAACCTCAACGACTTCATGTCGCGTCCATCCGTGCAATAGATACATAGAATGACGATCTTCTCGCGGTGTCATTCCCAACTCTTCGCGAATGCAGTTAACCTGTTGAGCGCTAGGGAACCACTCCAGTATCTTCAAAATATCTGCATTGCTCATCAATTCTGAAAAAATGATGTGTAAAGATGTCGGGCTGTTGGGTAAAGAAAAAAGCGAATCCTCTCCTCGGACTGCTATCCCAGGATTTTCATCCAACCAAGCGATCGCACTGGGATAACTATCAAATTTCAACACGGTAAATTCCATAATCGACTGCTCGTTTGCTAGCTAAATCTTTCTTATTCTAATTGGCAGAGCCGCGATCGCTATTTTATCGGTTTTGGTGTAAAATACTTTAAATGACAAAACCCAGTCTACTTTTCGCAGGGTAACTGGGTTCTGTCTAACCTATACAACTAGAGCGAGTGAATCGCATCTAGCGGCTTTTTTAAACCTCATTGCTTCTGCACTTCTTAACTTCGGCAACTCGGTACAGTTTCATGCCTCATTACTTCGGCACAATCTTATGGATAATTTAGCATCCCCCAGCGCCATCGCGCAAGCACAATTTGAAAGCTTTTCACTTTTTCATCAAGCCACCGCAGCCACAATCGGTTTTGCGCGTTGGCTTTTAGCCGAAAAAACAAATTTATCAACCAAAAAATTTACAGCTCTATTAGCGGCGCATTCCATGACTCGCAGCGCTGCCAACCGATATTTAAGAATTGCGATCGCTTTTGGGGAATTTAGTATCGACCAAATCCAAAAGCTCGGCATCCTAGACTTGGATAAATACGCTGCCAACCGTTTTACGGAATTCCGCAAGAGTTTGATCGACCTTGCCGAACTAACCCCCAGCGTTGTCGCAGAGTTAGCCAAGGAATTTACCCAATCGGTGGCAACCAAGCCAGATTGGCTAACTCCCTACCTGATACTTATCCTCAAAACCTATACTCCAGAAGCTTCTCAAGCAGAAGTGGGGACAGTTGTAGGGGACAGTTTCCAAACTGGGGGACAGTTAATTGAAGAAACTAGGGGACAATCGTCCCACAGCGCTGGCTCCATCAACATTTGGAAGCGGGATGCTACGGGAAAAAGGTATTGGGAAATTGGTAAGTGTGGTGATCGAGATGCTGGGGTAGCTTTGCAACTGTTGGTAAAGGAAACCGGGAAGCTGCCCCAGACGATCGCGAGTATGGCGATTATCAAATTGGCCAAAGAAAAGATACCTACCCTACTCCCGATTCCCGTCCCAGACCCGTTGGGGCAGGATGTGGGATGTGAAATGTTGAGTGTAGAGAAAGAAGCAACGATAACAAGCATCAAGACACAAGCCCCGTCCGAATGCCGTCTTTTTGACCCTGCTCCCCCTGCTCCCCCTGCTCCCCCGGCGTACCCCGACGATACTTGGCAGCAAGCTCAAAACGAGCTAGAAACTCATCTAGAAGTGCAAGCACAGCACATTGATGAGATCGAGCAAATCAAACGCGAGATTGAAAATTTGAATGCGGCGATCGCAGCTAAAGAGGCAGACAAAAAAGCGGCAATCGCAGAGGGAAGAATGTACTGCCCAACTGAGGCACTGATTCTGCGGATAGAAAAAGATGAACGCGAACAAAAGCTAGTGCGACTCAAGGAGTTAGAATTCTTCCTTCCTGTGAGGGTGCTGGCTCATGCGAATTGAGATAACCGGGATGCGTTGGTGCTAGTCTCGGTTACAAGACATCTAATGGGAACTGCAATGAAAATATTTGATGATCGCTGGTTGATGGCGGGAATAGTTAAAGAAATGCGACGCAGAGCGCTGCTTGGAATTAGCAATGGCATAGCCAACCAAAACAACAATCGTTACTTGGAAAACTGTGCCGGACGACATTTAAAGAGTGGAACGGTGATGATTTTTTCCCGCGATTGTGGAATGCATCAATCAGGATGGTTAAAAAATCCCGATTACGATCGCTGTTTTCATCTTTCGCTCAGTTTCTTCGACCCAGAAACTGAAGAACCTGCTGATAAAGACCCCAAGTTAACAGATGAGTGGCTCAATTTATTTTTTCAAGATAACAAACGACTATTGTGGATTGAGCCTCCTCATTATTCAGCCGGAAAAATCAAAGACGTTTGGCATTATCGTTTAATGTGCAACGAGATGTGGCAACCAATCCTTCCTCGTAAGGAAGTTTATAGTAAAGACTTTACCCCGGCAGGATGGAAGTCCTGGTCTGACGTGCAAGCAGAGAAAGAACTCGATGTGCGCTAAAGCCAAACTTATCACTACACCCCTACGCTACCCTGGTGGCAAAGCCAAAGCGATTATCGCGATTACGACTCGACTTGGAAGTGATTTTACGGAATTCCGCGAACCTTTTGTGGGTGGTGGCTCAATCTTTATCTATCTCAAACAAGTAATTCCCGATTTAAAAATTTGGATTAACGACCTCAATCCCGAAGTCTATCATTTTTGGCAAATTAGCCAGTCAAACAATGCTGAATTAGTGGCCCGAATCGAGCAGATGAAGCGAGAAACTAGCGATGGTAAAGCCCTGTACCAGCAGTTGATTGATATTGATGTTAATGCTATTTCCAATTTTGACCGAGCCGTTCGTTTTTTCATTCTCAATCGCATTACTTATGGGGGTACCGTCGAATCGGGAGGTTACTCGCCAACCGCATTTCACACACGTTTTACTGATTCGGCGATCGCCAGATTGCAAAAAGTAGCATCTATCTTAGATGGGGTAAAAATTACCAACCTCGACTACCAAGAAGTAATTACCTCCCCAGGTGAGAATGTCAGCATCTTTGCCGATCCACCCTACCTGAAGGCAACTGCTTCCAAGCTCTACGGGAAATCTGGAAAATGGCATACCACCTTTGACCACAACCGTTTTGCTAGACTAATGCTAAGTTGTCCGCACTCATGGCTAGTGACTTATGACGACTCAGAACAAATCCGCCGTAATTTTGCCTCTTGTGCGATCGCACAAGAGGCATTTGCAGTATTCGATGACATCGAAGACCAAACGACCATTGACGCAAGAGCTATTCGTCCAAAAGCCGCTTTCAGTACAAAGCTACTAATACCTATGTTTTTAAATAAAATGAATAGACCGGGAAATTTACGCGATTTCATTACTACTCGAATAACCTACAATCTCATCAGTTTATTGCATAAAACCGATCTAAATAGCTTTTTGGGGCTAAGGTTCGATTTATCTTTTTGTTCCAAATTTGCCAAAGGAGGATGCAACTGTGGGGATTTTTATCCAACAGTAGCAGAAAGAATCGAGCATTGGGAACAACATCCCCAATTAAGACTGGGACTAGCAGATTGTGCATGGGTATTAGGAGGAGGATTGCTGGTATGGCAAAAGTTCAAATCCAAATATGCGCCGCAGATGCCACCGCCATTGATTGATGAGAATCATAAAAAAAGCTGGAGTTTGGATGAATTAAAAGCTTTGGTTGCCAAAATTGATTTAACCGAACTTGCCGCCATTGAAGCAAAGGCGTGGGCTGAGTTTAGCCAACAAGTTGAGAAAAATCAAGCTGACTGGTACAATCGGGTTCCGGGTCTTTTGAATTTGTCAGCGGCAGAATTATCCCTTGAGAAGTTGAAAGAAATCCACTATTTACATCAACAGGAAAAGATTGCAGCCTGGGTGGAAGCAATAGTCGATCGCCGCATTCCCGAATACTTAAATGCTAATTATGAAGATGTCTGGGAATTTGTTAAAAGCGAAGATAATCGTAAATGGTTGAAAGCTTTTGACATAGAATCTCCTCGCGACTTGTTTGGCTGGCAAAATTTTAACGATGACGAGACTTGGGATGCTTTGAATCCCAATGACAGCATCCAGCCAACTTCTACTCAAAACTCATTGCCGACTAGTCTAGCCCTAAAAGCTATACAAGTAATGCAGATATTATCTGTTTTGGCAGACTCACACGAACAAAGCCAAATGCTGATGGCAGAGGATGCTGAAAAGTTTGAATTGTTCAATTTCATTGAATTATACAAAAAAGCTCATTCCCTCGATTCGTCTTCAACGATTGAAATTATTGCTACTCCAGACTGTTCGGCTCAAGAATTGCACGAGCTAATCTTGGAAAATTGCTCTAAAAAATACCAAATTAACGATATTCCGAAAATTTTAGCTCGTACCCGTCGTTTGACTTGGGAAGTAATTAAGAAAAAGTCTGGACTTTTGGGCACTCAGACGTGTCTAGTTGTAATTGCTCATGCCCAAAATTTATCTAAAAGCGCTATTAAGGAAATTGAAGATTTGAATGTTCGCTGCGAAACCAGTTTTTTATTAGCTATCAATACCGAAGACTTAGACCTTCCCTTGTTCGATATGTGCGAACACCTCAATGCAATTGAACTACCGCCATCAGAATTAGTCGAAGAAATTGCTGCTAGCATTGATTCGCTGATGTCGCAAGATTTAAATGCCTATGATGCATTTCAACAAATCCAATCGCAAACCTTATCGTTTGCAAAACGATTTGACTTCAACTAAAAGAAATAAAAATTACTAAATGCTACAATCTAACTGATTGTACGTAATGAAAATCATGACATTAATCGATGCTTTCAACGAATTGAGAGAGCAACATTTAAAAAGCTCTATAGTCTTAGGACAAGTGATCCAAAAAGAAGACTTGTTTAGATTTGTCGATTTATATATAACCTTTTATTCTGCTTCTCCTGCTGCAATAATTAAAATTATTGCAACTCCAGACTGTTCTGCTCAAGAATTGAACGAACTGATTCTAGAAAATTGCTATAAAAATTACGCAATACAGTCGATTCCACAAAACTTATCCCATGCACGCCGTCACACATGGGGTATAGTCGATCAAAATTGTAACCACGATGCTTGTCGGCGTTTAGTTGTCATTGCTCATGCTCAGAATTTAACCAATAGTGGACTTAAAGAAGTAGAAGATTTGAATGCTCGCTGGAAAACCAGCTTTCTTTTAGCGAGAAATACCACTAGCCGAGACTGGGATTCTGAGTTTGCTGGGATATTTGCTAACAACAAAACCCCAACAGTCTATATTCCCCCAGCCAGAATCACAGAACCTGCTTCTCAAATTCTCCGAAAAGTCCTTTTCCAAGGAATCAGTGTTGACGAAGCTTTTACAAGGGTTCAGTTGGAAAAATTGTTGTTGACTGAAGGGAACTAATGCAAAGCTAAATCTGCAATCAAATCTCGTTTTTTGGGTAATAATTTGGCGTAGGATGAGCAAGTGTACCCAAAATAGCTATGAAAGAACCTGATTCCAACGATGCAGAATATATCCGGCTAGTTTCTAGTGTCTCTCCTGGTAGCTGGCAACCAACGGTACTGCAATCCTATGGTGAGAATACCATCACCATGTCGGCAGAGGTTGCCCGCAAACGAGCGATCGCAGTTCTTCAAGCGATCGCTTATGCAGATTCAGAATCAACAATTTTTAAATCATTGGCAAACGTAGGGCATGGGGGATTTGGAAAGCCTCCCCAGAAAAATCTTAAAATGGCCTGTCAGTTGGTACAAATTATGCGCGAAAATCGGCAAGCACTACCAGAAGGAATCGATGCCTTTTTTGGCGATCAAACCCAACAAGCAACTGTCGCTTTGAGGTGGGACGGAATTGAAATTCTCCTATCCCTAGACGAGGCTTATCATCACGCCACTAGTTTATTGGAAGTTGCCGAATCAGCAGAGTCTGATGCCTTTTTTTACAAATTCCTATCTAGCGATCTAGGGCTAGAACCCCAAGTAGTCCAAAATTTGCTGAACCAGTTTTGCTCCCAACGAGAAAGAACTCGCTTGGAGGCGATCGCCAAGCAATGAAAAAGCCACTAACCTTAAATAAGGTTAGTGGCTTTAGCATAAATTTTTTCTAATTTATGGTCTTCTGCCGAGAGTTCCTCGCCGACAGTTGTCGGGATCGCAGTCTTGTGTGGAAATATTGCTGATTGGCTTTAAAACAACCAACAATAGTAAGGCTATAACGGCTTTTTTATGTGATGTCTTCATCTTTTTTTCCTCAATGTTGCAAAGTTAATAAGCGCGATCGCTTTACTACTGCGATCGCGCCAAAAGGATTTATTTAGCTAGTGCTAATATTTATCTTTCTGTATCAATTATAGCAGTACTTACGTAAATACGCCAGTATTTACGGAGATTTATTGAGAATTATTACCAATATTTAGTGATCGCGCCATTGGCTATTTGGCGGACAATATCGCTAGCAGCTTCTTGACTAATTGCTTTTTCGGGATTTTTGTAATAGCCAAAAATCCGTTCGCTAGGACGAATGATAATTTGTTGTTTTGTGGTGCGTTTGTCCCAGATAAAGCAAGAAATCGTGATATTATCGGTACTCCAACGAAGTCCAGCTTTGTCCTTACGGAAGGAGTAACGAGGCATTGTCAATACTAGCGATGGAGGGTGTTCCTCAAGGAATAAAGCCCGATCCTCACACGGTTCGAGAAAGCTGGTAAGTAAAAACGCTGCGACTCCAATCCGGGCTTTTTCAAAAGCATGTTTGATAATCGGTGCAGCTTTATCTTTATAGGGTGGGTTGGTAACGACAAAATCGCATTCTGGGAAAAAGTCCCAGGACTCAGCTAGGGTAGCGTCGCGATGAAAATGGGCTACTTTTTCAGTGTCTAAATCGTTTGTCCAAATACTATCAGTATTGTCCCACGCTAATAATAAAGAGGCGATTGCCCCATTCCCCACGCAAGGCTCTCCAATCACGCCAAACAACCGCCAATGACGTAACAATTCGGTGACAAACCATGAAGGCGATTCATAGAAAGCAAATGGGTTATCTTGAGCAATTCCATTGTTTGTTAAAGAATGCGTGATTGCTACCATAAATGCTGAGAATAACTATTATTTAGAATACTCTGTTTGCGTCCAAAGAAATTATTTATTTTGGTTTCAAAAAACTTGAGTTAGCCAAATAAAAACGTATTTGCTCTAGGAATAATAATATCTCTTGTATTAAGATAAGACAAATCATATTGCTAGCAGAAATGAGTCAATCCCAAATAGCCTATAACGATAACTATCCTCGAAAAAACAAAATTTTGAATGGAGAATTTATAGTTGCCCAACGGGGTACAGTTTTTAACTTTGCTCCATTATCAAATCCAATTTTTAATTACGAATACACTTTAGATCGGTTTATATTTACCGCTAGCAATGCTTCGGGGGAAAGGATGCCCCAAACGAAGGTGACTCAAGAATCCTTTATCCAGGGCAGTACTGGTATTCCCGGAGAACCCAGAAAGTACTTAAGAATTAATTTTATTGACGCTGGAGCATCGCTAACAACAAATTCTTGTGTTGTTTTTGACACTTTGATAGATGAATACAGGTCGTTGTTTGGTCAAATTGTAACGCTCTCTTTCTATGCAAGAACATCAGGCTTAAATAGAAAAATTGGATTAAGAGTGTATTTGGTGGACAAAGATACAGCTAATAATGTCAAATATATCGATATTTTAGGTAAAACTGTAAAAACAGATACGCGAGGCATAAATGGTTGGAGTCGATTTGTCGTAACATTTCAAATTCCCAGTTTTTCTGATAATTACAATACGGCAGAAAAGTTAATGTTTCAAATGATGTTTCAATGCGGCACTACCATTGGAGCGCTTTGGGGAACAAATGCCACCCCGGCGATCGCTGGGGAGACGATTGATATCACTGACCTTAAATTGGAAGCGGGAAACAGCGCCACTCCAATCGCTAGAAGGAACTATCTCGAAGAACTATTGGAATGCCAGCGTTACTACTGGAATGTTCCCGACAACTATTCAATTACAGGTTACAACGAGATCAATGCCGGAAGTGGTAACGCCTTTTTTGTTGCTAAATTCCCCGTGCCAATGCTTAAAGTCCCGACTGTAAAAGCTAGCAACAAATTTTATGTCCACGTTGCCACGATTGAATTTGGCGACAAACCGTATTCTGGAATTCGGATATTGACTCCTGAAAACTGCCATCTGATTGTAAATACTGGTAAGCCTAACCTCTGCACAGCCGAACTGCGCGTCTTAAAAAGTAGTGGGCAGCATCTTTCATTCTCTGCTGAATAAATTATTAATTCCAAAATATGACTCAAAAACAGTTAAATTTAATTCAACCCTATCCGCAAAAAAACTTGATTCTGAATGGAGAATTTTTAATTTCTCAACGTGGGACAAGTTTTGACTTTGCTACACCGTCAACTCCACTTTTCTCACGAGCTTACACTGTAGATCGGTTTTATTTTGAGTCACAACCCTTGCTAGCAGGTGGTTCTGAAGGAAAAAGTCCGCAAGTAAAAGTTACTCAAGAATCGTTTATTCAAGGTAGTAAAAATATCCCAGCAGGCAATCCTGAAAAATTTCTAAGAGTAAAGTTTATCGATGCAGGAATAGCACTACCTCCAAATTCCTATACGATTACCAATACAGTATTGGATGCAACGCAGTATCTTTTTGGGCAGACAGTTACATTATCTTTTTGGGCAAAAACTTCAGTTCCCAATCGCAAAATTGGCACAAGATTAGTTTTTACCACTTTCATTCCTGCCGAATCCAATGAGATATTTTTCAAAACTGTAAAAACTAGGAGTGAGAACAAATGGTATAAATTTGTTGAAACTTTTAAAGTTCCCGCATCTTATCCCAATTACAGCGCATCAAACAATCCCAGCAGCTTTTGTATGGTATTTCAGATGATGTTCCAGTGTGGATCTGATGCCTCCAGTACCTGGAATACAACCGCGACTTTGGCGATCGCCGGGGAAACCATTGATATTGCCAACTTGAAGTTAGAACTTGGCGCTGTGGCGACGCCAATGCCCAAAGAAAGCTATTTACAACAATTACTGCAATGCCAGCGTTATTACTGGGAAGCTCCACACCAATATATTGTAGATGGTTGCACCGCTCCATTTGGGGCACCTGGAAGTGCAATATTTATGATGAAATTCCCGGTAATAATGAAACAAGTGCCTATTTTGAGCGTTAGCAGCAGTTTTTTAGTTCACATCCCAACGGTAGAAACTACCAATAGACCATTTACTGGAATTGTGAATATAACTCCTGAATGTTGCCAATTTGCAGTCAGCAGCATTGCCGCTACCAATTCATTGCCTTGCTTTTTGGAACTGAGAAAAACTAGTGGACAATATTTTCGAGTATCTGCCGAAAAAATTAATTAAGTATAGAAAAAATGGTTTACAAACAACTTGTTGTTCCCGACAAATATTGGAGAGAAAATAAAATCCTCAACGGCGAATTTTTAATTGCCCAGCGAGGAACGACTTTTAACTTTGCCCCATCTTTAACTGGAGGAGCTTATACTATTGCTTGTTTTGATAGATTTACCTTTGGAACGCATATTGCAAGCAGTCTCGATTTGGGAACTGGCGAAAAATTCCCGCAAGTCAGACTAACTCAAGAATCGTTCGTTCAAGGAAGTGGGGACATCCCTCCAGGTAATCCTGAAAAATACCTGAGACTTTACTTTCTCGATGCCGGAGCAGCACCCAGTCCCAACTCTTTCATGATTTTAAATAGCGCTTTGGACGACCCCAGGTCTTTGTTAGGACAAACGGTAACTGTATCTTTTTATGCAAGAACTTCAATTGCCAATCGAAGAATTGGATTTAGGTTGCACACAGCAGACAGTTCTGTGAATAACCACAAACAGATTTTTAATAAAACAGTTACAACCGATGGCAGCAAAAAATGGAATAAATTTGCTGTAACTTTTAAAATTCCTAGTTTTCTGGAAGACTATAATCTCATCAATATTATATTTTTTCAGTTCATGTTTCAGTGTGGCTCCAACGTCAGCAAGCTCTGGACTACAAGCGCTACTTCAATTACTCCTGGCGAAACTATCGATATCGCAGACTTAAAATTGGAAATTGGCGATCGCGCTACCCCAATGCCAAGAGAATCTTATTGGCAGCAATTACTAAAGTGCCAACAATACTACTGGGAAGCTCCCGATCGCACGATTTTGCATGGTTTTAGTACTGCTAATGGTTCGAGCGGCATAGTTTTTGCTACTGTAAAGTTTCCCGTGCCAATGAAAAAAATCCCAGGAATCTCAATTAGCAGCCAAATCTATGTCCATTTACCTGGGATTGAAATAGGTAACAAAAATTTTGGTGGACTTTGGCTTCTAACCCCAGAATTGTGTGAGTTTGGTATACTCACCACTTATCCCTTTCCAGCAGCGGCGATCGTTGAAATTAATAAAAACAGTGGACAACATTTTAAAGCAGATGTAGGTTACTGAATTTTAACATTACTATTAGCTTGAGTTACCCCAGCAGCAGCACCAATCGCCAATGAGGATAAGTTTAATATGGCATTAAATTTGACCTCGCTAAAGCTTGGATCGCGAATGGCTGCTATTGTTAAAGCAACTCCGCTAATTATCAACATCAAAGGAATCAGGGATTTTTCGAGCAATGCCTTAGCGCTATTATCAGCTTGAGTTACCCCAGCAGCAGCGCCAATTGCCAATGAGGCCAAATTCAAGACTGCGTTGGATTTGTTTTCACTCAAGTTGGGAACAAGAATAACTGCTATTGTTAAAGCAACTCCGCTAATTATCAACATCGAAGGAATAGCGGATTTTCCTAATACTCTTTCCAACATAATATACACAAAATTAATTATGACCATTTTATAGTTTTATCGAAATACTCTCCTCGGTGGAATCCACGGATTGAGTTATCAAAGGATGATTAAGTTGACAAATAAAATTTTGTTGGATAATCTATGGGACAGGCATATATTTGTATGGAAGTATTACCAACCTGTTTTAAACAACAGGTTTTATGATTAATCACAAAAAAGCCCTTTCGGTTTGATTCCGAAAGGGCTTTTTTTATTTTAAAATCCTATTTATTTTTTTCTTTTTCTATCTGGCTCAATCGCCAGATGCGATAATTGCTGCGTGTGAAGAAGTTTGCTGCGATGGTTGCTGATAGAAAAGCAGCATCCATTGCTGTTTCATAACCAGAAGGGATGATACTAGAAGAACCACCACCTGTTCCCCATCGAAAACATTTACTTCCATTGATGGTTGTAATACAAATTTCGGGGAACGTTTCTACACCGTCTTGGGTTAGGCGAAACATCTCGCTACCCATCTGGTTTTTAAGCAGGTTTAAAACCGCTTGGGTAATGCCAACTGCTCCAACACTATCAAGATGGGAATAATTTTCCTGGTTCTTGAAAATTCTTTCCACCTTTACCGGATGAGTAAAGGAAAGAAACATTTTTTCGATTACGACTGGGGCTAAATATTCTGCCGACCCTAATTTTGGATCTACAAGCGGTTTTTTAGTTCCTGTCCCAGTAGAAGAAACTCGATAAATTTGCCGAATTCCATCTTCTTCGACAGCTTGAAACCAATAAGCTTTGGCGATTTTACCCCCATCTTGGGGGTCTTGAGGGTGCCTCGCCAAAATGTAATTTTCCAATTCGCTAACACCTGAAAGTAAATCTCTCAATCCACAAACAACGCTCTCACTACCGTACACTTGGGCTTGATAGTAAGAGATACCCGTGAAATGGGAAACATTTTTGATTGCCAACATATTGTTCTCCAAAAGATAAATCACGCCAAATCCAAAAACTTAGCGTCAGTAATAATACTTATATTTATTGTATCATATCAAACAAGCATCTCAGTAGAGCTAATAGTCTAAATTTTTCAACGACAACTTAAATTTCGCCGTTGCCACTCCACTATTAAAGTCTCCAGAGACATCTTCGATGCCCATGCCACCCTCAAATTCCAAGCCATCTAATTCCCCGATTCCCACCAAAAATACCCCGATTTCTGTATCTGTTGGCGGGATATAAATCTTACCCGAATTGCGTATATGCTGAATTAGCGATCGCATAATCATTTTGGCATCAGTCATATTTTGTGACATTACCAATACTTCTACAGGTAGGTCAAAGGTAGCTACAGGATAATCAAACTCGTTGATTCCTGGCTGGGACTCGATGACATCCATTCTGTATGGAGTGATCACGTTTCTAATTGGTAACTCGCGGATGACTACACATGGTAATTTTTCAATTTGATATAAACCTCTGGTGAATTGGGTGTATGGGATAACCGAAAAATTTACCTGTACTACTTGCTTCAAGATGGGTTGGGGCAGCTTGATTTCACCAGCGACGATTTGGGCAGGAATAGGAGCGCTGCCCATTGGCTGGACGCTAATTTCAATGATTTTATCGAATTCATATCCAACTGGTTTTTGCACCTTTCCCGTAGCATCAGTTCGACTCATGTAGGTGACAAAACAGGGAATTTTCAAAAAATCAGGAATTGCATAATTCAACAAATACTCAGTAATTTCAAAATTTACTTCATAACCAAAGGAAATTTCCTGAACGCTGCTATGGGGTAGTATCTTTAAAATAAATTGAATTCCCCCTTGCCATTTCAACATTCCTTGGCGAATTAGTTCGATATTTTGAAAATGTCTTTCTATACTTCCTTGCCAATTTTCCCCATCAAAATAGGCATATTCAAATTCAGAAGAAAATATTTTAGAATCGACTAACTTAACTGCTACTTGTACTTCCCCCCGCTTTTTCACCTCAAACCCAAAAAACCTTTGTGCCAACAAAGGATGCACCGATGGATAAACCAGTATTCCGGCTTCGGACTTTGCTACAAATTCGTCGTGCTGTAATTCTAAATTGGCGATCGCCTCAAAACGAGTAAAATCCGAGCAAAAGCTTCTAATTATCTTCACGAATTTTTGGGAATATTTCTTTTAAAGTGGATTTTGCATATTCTCTAGTTCTTTCAGAAGTTTCACTCCAGCTTCTTCTTCCTGGAACGTTGATATGAGTGGTACTCCTTCGCAAGAATACTCCATTCCGGGCCAAGAAACCGCGCATCCTTTCGGTAACTTTAATTGTTGCCCCTCGGTCTTGAACCTTGGCAATCATACTGGCTCTACCTGCTTTGATGCCAAAGACAATGCGAAATTTGTTGCCTTCAGTGGCACTTTCTATTTCAATAAAATTGCGAATGCCGCTACCATCGGGATTTCCTCTTCTATTATAAAGATACAAAGTCACTGGAGAAAGTCGTGGCCCAGCCCCTCCTCTCCCCTGAGTGCGAAGATGCTCGCGATAGCGAGTATTGAAAAATTGAGCGCAATTTGTAGCCCAAATTTTTCCTAATTCGGGTAAATCAAATTCGAGTTTTCTTAACTTGGCTTTTAGCTGTCCCCATTCATTCTTAACAATTGTTACTTTCATTTGATTATGGATAATTTATGGTTCGACCAACAAGCTTTTATTGATGCTAGCAAAGAGCAAGGAGGAACGCTAGAGATTTGCTCTATGCAGATCACTCAGCCATCTGATGCTTTCTACGGAATTCCAGAACAAAAAGAATGGACTTGTAAGCCCTTAAGTGGCTACAGTATCACTGAAAAAATGTCGTTGGTAGCTACTAACAATGGCACTAGCGCTATTAAAGACTCTAAAGAAATAGTTTATGTCTTCCCAGATAATTTCAATCCGGCAATGGTGAATGAAAATACTTATTTTAAGGTTAAAGGTAGATTAAGCCAAATTACTTTGATTGATACGATTGTCCACCGGGGTACAACCATCCTTTACAAATATCAAGTTGAGGAAACAAGTTTGAGTGTGGATTAGTAGTAGCAGTCAAACAAAACAAAATAGTCCAATCGGCGTCAATTGGACTATCTATTACTTGTACTAATAGCTATACAAAGATTCTATCTTAGTCTGCTACCTTGTGGAGCATCAATCCATACTGGGTTGTAGAAACATTAGTTTCGTTTCGGAACGTAACGGTACAAGTATTTAGATTGTTCATTACACTAGCAAAATCTGTACCAACAGTTTCGCCACTATTTTTGTCAATCACTTTTTCCATAACTTTAAAGGAATTAAAGCCATGATTTACCGTAAATACGGTATCACCATCAACAACAACACCAGTTGTTAGATCAAAATATAAATCGCGTTGTTGAATTTGAGTTTGTAGCCCATCAATTCCAGCTTGGTAGGTTTGCAGGTTAACGGCATCTCTAGCTAGAGTAGGATCTGCTAAATTTGTAAGAACGTATCCATTCAAATCAACATCACCATCGGCTGGGAGAAATGCATTTAAAGGATTATTCAATACAAACGCCAGCAATCCGGTTATCTGTTCTACAGATAGAGAACCAGTAGCTGAACTTAAATTGCGGAGTTGATTAATAAATACAGGATTTAAGGTAATCCCGCTCGCGTTGGTGATCAGTTGGTCGGCATCGAGTCTAGCACTAAAGGTAATCCCATCTCTTGCTAGAGTATTGTCATCAGCAATGACTCTATCGTTTCCTTGCCACCTAGCCCAGCGCAAGGGTGTCGTACCAACGACTGTATTAGCAAATATTTCTGGCTCTACTAAAAAGTAGATGGTGTTTGCAAAATTATCTGTGCCATTTTCTACTGAAACCAAGACAGAGCGAACGATCTCTGCTGATTCATCAAAATCTGGGGCTGGAATCCATGCTCCAGTTTGAGCAAGCCAAACTCTGTTATCAGGGTCGGGTACAGCTATACCATTGGCATCAACTCCTGCTTGATGAGTTGTGAGGATGCGAGCATTGATTGGCACATTACCATCAAATGATGGGGTGCTAATTGCTAATCCAGATAAATTAACAGTTTCGTTAGCAATTGCATATACAGGATCTTTGACTGTAAAGCCAGAGATTGCAGCCTGTACCTTGAAATCCAATAAATTATTTAACTGTAAGTCTCCAGCCTGGTATGACGCTTCTAACGCTTCAATTTGAGCAACTAAATCGCCACTTACTTGTGTAATTGCTGCTTGGCGAGCTTGAGCTTCTGTGGTATCGCCCAGAGCAATTGCTGCTGATAAGCTTGATTCGGCAGTAGTTAAATCTGCCAATCTAATAGCATCACCTGCTCCCGATGGCGCACGGAGATTAAGAATCGTACCTTTTTGGTTGAAATCTAGACTAGTGTAAATTTTCTTGGACATTTTGCTCCTAAGTGAATATAAACGATGAAAGCCCTGGCGGAAGAACCGACAGGGCTTTGTATTTTTGTGGTGAAAATAAATTTAGATCGAGTCTTACCAGTATTAGGAATCAAGACTGATTTACTACACCCAATGATATAGCATAAGTTTTTTGTAAGCCTCGATAAATATACGTAGGTTGTGTTTAAGCTTGTGCATGAGTAGGAAAGACAGTATTTTCATCTCGTTGAGCAACAATCACTTCTTGTCCCTCTTCTAAATCAAAGATCGAACCAACTTTGTTAGCAAATAAAAATTGCCGATATTGAAGATAATCTCCTCCTTTATCCAAAATAAAGGTAGGCAAAAATCTCCCGTCATAAACTGTTGTGACTTTCTGCTGTTCTTGAGCAATCAAATAGCCAAATTCAGCCACCGGAGTTCGGTAGATGTGTTTTTCCAATTCTAAAAAATAGTCCATACTGAATTATGAAATTACTACTATAAACTCGTTGATTGCTGGAGGCATGGCAAAGCCAAAACCCATTTGATTTAAATTGCTTTTCAAAAGAAAAATATTGCAATTTATTTGTTCTAAGCGATCGCCATTTTCTTGCCAAACTACCGCATGTAAATCCATCCGCCCTAAATTGTGAGTAACGATGATTTCCTTGTTGATACCGTCGCCAATAGCTTGTGAATAACTGAGTTTTGCCGAAGCTGGGAAGGGATTGGTGCTGGCAACAAAAGGAAGGACTTCTTTAGTAACGGCATCAAAATAAAATGGTCGCAACTTCCCATTCTGACGCACCATAAAAATCCAGGCATCTCGCCTGAGAATTTCTCCTTCACTTAACCCATTGGTGATTTCAGCGACGCTGGGCATCTCGGAAAAAACTTCCCACCTAGCTTTTTGTAAATAATTAAATCTCAATTCTAATGTGTCTCTATATTCTGGCATTTTCCGCATCCCCGGATAATTTCAGTAATTTTACTCGGTAGAAAGCGCTCTGTAACAGCTATAAGGAAATGACATCCGTTTTTGCAAAATATGAAAATTTACTTAATCCTTGCCTGCTGTTTGACAATTGCTGGCTGTACTACCTCAAAGGTTGAATCTACTTCCTTGCCAAGTCCAGTAGCTGCTACTCCCATACCAAAGGCAAATGAAGCCGAATCTCCACCACTGGGATTTTATCTTTGCCAAAATCTAGCCTATCAAGATTCGGAATACAGTTTTACTTTGAACGCTAACGGGAAGTATGTAAAAAAAGATTCCCAAGAACAAGGAACGTATTCTTACAGCGTTAACGAAGAGGGAGTTGTTTCTATTCAATGGCAGGGACTGTACGCACCTTGGGACATTAGCGTTTACCGAGAAAATGAAGGTAAAAAAATCATCGCTTTGAGCAGTTCCCAAGAATCAATCGAACGGTATATATGTCAATTACAGGCTAGTTAAAGAATACCCTCCCTGTAGTTGGCTCGGAGAAAGTGAGGGTAACTGAGTTCGTATTGATGTAATCAACAGTTCCCTCTACCCTCCTGCCGTTGCCAGCAATTGTGTCAATGAAAGTCACGGCAGGATATTTTAGTAAGTTATGGTAAACCGTAATCGACATGGTGGGTGTAGCAATAATTTCCAGGTAATGTTTATCTGCTACCACCGATTTTTCTTTAATCGTATCTCTGATAGAAATCAATAGCTCTTTCAAGGTTTCGTTTGGCATACAACAATCCAAAAATGGTTGAGAACTGTGGAGTTCGGGAACTTTATCTCCTCTCAATCCTGCCAATGTCCGCAATTCTTGTGTGAGCAATGGCAGAATTTCTTCTAGCAGCATTTCTTCTTCTGGTGTATCCAAACTTGTCGGTAAACGCAAGGGGATCTTAAAAATTAAGCCCACATAAATTTCTGCGGGAACGTTTAAGACATAGTAGAAAGTTTCAGATTGAACTATTTCAGTCTCTAAACTTAGCCCAGCGTAGCGAATATGCGTATCTTGTTTCGGTTTGAATACAAATTCCATGTAAAGGTTGGTTGTACCTTCTTGAAATGAGAAGCTTGGCGATCGCACATTCATTTCTTCATCAGCAAACCAAAACATAGTCGTGGGTTTGATTAAAAACACCTCTTCGTCTGTTTCTAAAACTAAAGTCCAAAGCTCCCCATTGTTGACTTTTGCCAAAATTGGATAAATATCTGCCCAAGAATATTCGTGTTCTGGTTTGATTTCTACTTGATATTTTGTAATACTTACAGGAGTCAAAGTACTAAAACCTCCGAAGACGTTACACAAGTACCCAGAAACCAAACTATTGATTGCCATTGTGTCTACTGGTTCAAAGTCAATCTCAATTGAAAATGTTTCCGAGGGATAAGCTGCCGCAGACAAAGGTCTGGTGTTTTTGGAAGCAGATAAATATGGCAATCCTTGGTCGTATTCATCAATGTATGTTGCAATTTTAATCGGTTCTTCCAGCACAAAATCATTGAATTCATCAAGAGTCAAGTGTTGATTTGGCTCGTCAGCAAATATCCCACCCAAGTCTATTGTCAGCTGCAATTCATCCCCAGGCAGTAGAAAAGCAATTCCTTGCGTACAGCCAACCGATTCGTGATAAATTCTTCGTACCTCTTGGTACTTATAGATATCCCAAGCTGCATACCACAATTCACCACCAGGGAATCCTAGCAGTGGAAATTCAATTAAATCAATGGTGAAAGTTTCTGCACTTAAGGTTTCGACAAAACCCAACTCTGCAACATCAAAGCTATCAAAATTAAGCGTTTCTATACCTGGATCGACAGAAATAGTTTTTGCCCACCACTGCCCATCCCAAAAATCTGGTTCCCAGACTCCCCATGCGGTTTCAACACTAACATTCTCCAAGGTGTAGTATTCTGGGTTAGTCTCATAGGGGTAAAGATCGCCTCCATAAATGTAAAATTCGCTGCTGTTTGGGAGGGTAGGTTGAGGAACCGATTGATTGTTGACTGTGACCAACTGCCCGTACTGTAACCCATCTAATTCTATCCAAATGAAAGTTTGGGTTTTAATATAACTATCATCTCTTTCTAGTAACAAGCAGGAGCAGTGCCCCGATAGTTCAATCCAGCCGAAGATAGTGGCAGTAGTGGTAGCTGGCAAAATTTCTATATTTAAGGTGAGAATGTTGGGGAATATCTGATTCCATTCCCACTCTTTTAAATAAAAATGCATCCATAGCTCTCTATCCCCCAAACGCGATCTATCGTAGATAGTTTCGTGTGGTGGCAGGTAATTCCACGTCTTGTCGCTCCACAAATCTAAATAATCCCATACCGGATAGGGGGATTGGATGCTGTAATAATTTGCTCTATATTGTTGCCCCCAGTGGTTTCCCCAAGCAAGGTTTCTTCTTTCGGGGAATGTTTTGTTTAAATGGTCGTCATAGACAGTTTCGTAATCCCACCAACCAGGATGCCCCTCATCTGCATATTGTCCAAATGGCAATTTTAGTAAAAACCGTTTTTTATCATCGAAGCGCAACCAAATAGCTACAGCTTCTCTAATTCCTGCCTCCGACCCTTTTATTTGCCAATAATTCCATGCCCTAGAAATGGCATCAATCTTCCAAGCAATTGGCCAGTCCGGGTTTATCCCTATGCCCAGCCAATGATCTTCAATCATCCCTAACCCCACAAACTGCCCTAGCCAGTCGAGGTGATCCCAAGAAAGCGGATGATTCGGATCGTAATAATATTCTTGCCCAGCAAACGCTTCATAAATTTTATCTAGCTCTGGCTGGATTGCGGCATCACATATATGCCGCAAAAGCCCTTGCTGTTCGTCAGCAAGTCGAGCATAAATAGGTAGGTTTTCATAAAAACGTCGGCGATATGGCATAACTGTTTTTGGTTGTTTAACCTAATTCTGAATCTAGTCCGTAGATATCAATTGCTTGCCAATCGCAATTTTGAGGAAAAAGGGCTTGCTCGTACAAAAGCATAATATGCATTTTTTGCTCAATTCTCTGTGGAGATGAGATAACCTGGGAAGGAAAATTGGTTGTTTGTAACATTCAATTTTTACCTAAAATTCAAAAATATCAATAGCTGTATCTTGACTGGGGTCAAAAGCAATATTTTCCCCAGCTACCCCATAACAATTGTGCGTAATCACTACTAATCTCAATTGTTCCGCCTTTTTAGCAGCAAAAGCGATTACTAACTGGTAAGGAGAACGACTAGCTAAAATTGGCGATCGCACTCCTAGTAATTGCTCGTTGACGTATAAAGCAGATTTGAGCGAACGATCTTGCAATGTCGAAGTTGTTTTGAGTGAAATGACTTGTCCAGGGGTGGGGAATGCCAAATTTGGTGCTGGCAAAGGCGGGATATCGTGACGCAAGGTGATTGGCCCATCGTAGGATTCGCTGGGCAACTGGATTGGCGCATCGAAATCGTAACTTTTAATTGGGGAACTCGGCAGTGAGGGTAAATGCATCCCCACCAAAGACTCTCGCAAACTGGAATTCACCACATGAACAGATAATCCACCTCCTTGGGTGTGCAAAACTTGTAAAGGAGGAGTGAGAATAGTTGCTCCCTCCAAAAAGTTTGGCTCTGCAACGCCAACACCTTGGTATTCGGTATAAGCAAATTGAAATTGCCAAGTCTCTTGCGAACGAGGTGGATAGTAAACCAAAGCACTGTAAGTTTGATTGGGAACCAATCCCTTACAAACTGGCGCATCAATCCTGCCGGGATAGTTTTGAATAAAGGCAAAACAGCCTTTTTCTTTCAGGGGAATTGTCACCACTCCATTGGCATCGGCAGTTACACTAACCAATTTATAAATATAGAGAATTGCTGCTCTGGCGCTATCGGTGATCACAATAAATGGCTCTCCGTCTTGGGGCAATTCAAAAGCAGCAATATCGTCGCTAATTCCCGGTCGGATATTGATGGGCGAAATCGTTGCGCCATTAGAAAAATAGCCATGCTCGCACCTCAGAAAAGGAACCGAAAAACCGCTTCCCGCAGGATAAATAATTGCCGGCACAAAGAAAGCCTGAGAACCGGGACGGATAGTACTGTTCTCTCCGGCAACCCATTGCAAAGACCCACTCCCCCCTAAATTACTAAAATTCCCCAGCGCTGATTGTTCAATCCCATCAATCGAATATATGCGGTGATCGGCTTTGTCGGCGCTAAAAATAGAGCCAAGTGGAGCATTGGTATTTAGTCCAGTGGCTAATCTTGCTCGTCCCGACCCATCGTTACTGGCAATCACCACAGTAACCCCTAACTTTTGGGTAACTTTTTGGTTTGTGAACCCAATGCGTTGGTCGTTGCCAATACAATAACTCCCATTCAAACTATTAGCAGCAATCCCTGCCTTCCCTGGATTCCCAGAAGCTTGCCCTGCTGATAAGTTAATAATTACTCGTTTGATTACCTTTCCCTTACCTGGAACCCCACGACATATTTCGTGGATTAATCGGCGAATAACTTCATTATTGAGTTCGTGCAGCAACTGCCCATTGGCCACCGAAGAGATTAAATCTTGAGCAATCTCCCCTTCTCCTCCATACCCTTGGATATAGCCATCTTCTTGATAATTTTGAACTCGTTTGATAATGCAAATTGGCAATATCTCAATTGCATCAGGTAACAATGTATAGGCAACCCCGTCTTTGAGATTGGCATCTAACGCCCAAACTCTCAGATTGGGCGAAAGCAAATAACCTTGATCTTGTTTGTTCACGATCGCTAATCGGCGATCGCCATTCGCCTCCAAACTCGTGTAATTAAGAAACTCTTCAGCAGTAATTTGAGTATTAGACAAAACCAACATCCAAAAAGCTCGATATCTGCGAGAATTTTCCAAAAGTGGAGAAGTAATAATGTTGTTGGTATTTGGCTCTCGATAACGAAAGCTAACCCCAATGCTAGGATCTTGAGTTATCCCAACCTCGGCGATAAAACCAACTAACGATAAAAAATCATCCCGCTTCACAACAGTAGTTGTACTTTCCAGAGGCGGAATTGCAATAGTAGTATCAATGGGCAAGCTCTCGGTTGGATAAGTACGCAATAAAGCCTGTCCTTGAATTTTTAATTTGTTCTCAACAATTTTACAAATTGGCGGTACTTGCCATCCCTGCGGTCTGGACAGTTGGAACAAATAAGCCACAATCTGGAATCCCAAAGCAAATTCTTGCGCTAGGGGTACCCTCGGTTTAGCTGGACTATCTGGTGCTTCCGGTTTAATCGCAATATCATTGATTTTTTTTTCTAGGGGATTTGCCATAAATATTAAGTAATAAAAACTCAAAAGCTCTTTTATTCCAAATAAAAGAGCTTCATTTGTCCATCTAACGACGTATATGTTATCACTAGCTTTGCAAAAATATCTACTTGCTGATTTTTGGCTAATAACCAAAAATTACCCGTCCTGAACTTCTAATATCAACATGATAAAAACCTTTCCCGGTGCTGACGCCATCCCCTAATCCTGTAAATTTGCTGCTTTTCAATATCAGCCATAATTTTGAGAAATTCCCATTCAAAGG
Organism: Nostoc sp. C052; assembly: GCF_013393905.1. Taxonomy (GTDB): domain Bacteria; phylum Cyanobacteriota; class Cyanobacteriia; order Cyanobacteriales; family Nostocaceae; genus Nostoc. The sequence goes on along the minus strand of NZ_CP040278.1, from coordinate 92,245 downwards.
TGATATATCTAAAGCTTTAAAATAAATATGCTGTGATTGTGGTCTTCCTCCACAAGCTTTATTGATATCATGCGGACGGTTCGGACGAAACCCGCTGGTAATTGCCAGTGGCGAACCAAAACTATCGCGCACCTCTCCAAAGGCTTCAGCCAAGTTAACCGCATTGATCACCTCTTCTACTTGTGTGGGAATCCGAGTGCATCCTTTGGTTGCTTCTCCCCACGTCAAAGGGATACCCGGTAAAATCAACTCGTTTTCATAAACAGTTCTCCCTGTAGGTAGGAGCATCGATTTTCCAGTTTTTGAGCCTAAAACATCACTCGCTAGTAATTTTAAATCTTCCTGTTTGGCGATCGCCTCTGCTGCACATTCACGTTTTTCCCGCAATTCCAGCAAAGCCTTGGCAGTGGTTGTACCTAATACTGCTGGATGCTCTAACCATACATCCTCTTTGAATTTACCAAAAGCTAATTTTGTTTGAGAACCAACAATTCCATCAACATATTGCAGATATCCTCCTACTTTTAGGCACTCTTGAATCTCTGTTATCAATTCTTTAGGTAAGTCATCAATTTCTAAAGGTGCAGTAATTTCAGCTAATTTCATTGTCCTTCCTGGGAATTACTTTTTAGTTGTAGCTGAATATTATTTAACTGGCAATTTAAACGCAAAAAGCCCAACTTTAAAAGTTAGGCTCAAAAGAATGGTATCGCTATCAATTTTAACTCAACAACTTACAGGTATAAATAAATACTAATTGTTATAATATACATAGAACTAACTACAAATAAATAACCAAACAATAATGTTAGAAACTGAGCTTTTTCCGACCCTAGATCCGGTAATTAGGCAAATGCTAAATCCGTTTATAGAACGGAATGGATCGGGAAAAGAATGCTTTACTCATCAAGGTTCTGCTTTTCTAGACCCATCTGCTGGACTTGGAAATATTCTTGACTATCTTTGCAACAAGCTTGAGGTAGAAAGGTCAAAGCTTTTCGCTATAGAAATAAACTCGGATCTGCGTTATACATTACAGGGAAAAGGTTATAGAGTAATTGGCATTGATTTTTTAGAATATGACGAGCCTTTGCTTTTTGACTTAATTTTAATGAATCCACCATTTAGCCAAGGTGTTTCTCATGTTTTAAAAGCCTGGGAAATTCTCAGTGATGGGGGAAATTTAGTAACATTGCTAAATGCGAATACACTGTTAAATCCATACACCAAAGAACGAAAGCAATTATTGCATTTACTGGCATCTTGCAATGGTGAAGTTTACGATCCAAAAGCTAATTTAGGTGAGTTTCTTGCCAAAATAGAGTCGCATGGATGCCTCGAATGGCTAGGACAATGTTTTCTCGAATCCGAGTGTCCTACCGATGTTGTAGTAGTGCTTGTGAGGCTAAACAAGCCAGTAAAAGAGCAATCCATTAATTTTGAAGGAATTAATTTTGACTTAGATGAAGAGATTGCCTCTGGAAAATTTGCTCCCAATACTTTGGCACATAATGACATGGTTGTTAATTTGGTAGCTCGGTATAATGCTGCCAGAAGAATTCTAATCGAGTGTCATGACATGCAAGATAGATTGGAATTTTTTCTCAATGGTATTAGTCGTCCTGTTTACGATTCTAGAGAAATTTTGAACGAGAACTTTTTGTTAAATAGCTGTTCGCTTAACGAAAAACTAATGGTTTTAAAATCTCGGTTTTGGAATACAGTTTTCAACAAGACAGAATTGGGTAGCAAGACTACTACTGATTTTCAATTGAAATTCAATGAGTTTTCTTTAACTCAAAGTTCTCTGAGCTTTACTGAAGCAAATATCAAAGAGATTTTATTCATGTTTATGATTAACATGAATGAGATCATGAATGATAGTCTTGTCAAGGTTTTTGACGAGGCAACGTCGCATCACAAAGATAACAAAGTGAGCGAAGGTTGGATAACCAATAAAAGTTGGAAGTTAAACAAACGGATAATTATGCCTAATGGAGTTTATTTTGACAACTTTAGATTCAGGCTTCTTTATTATCAAGAACCTTTTTTAAACGACTTGGACAAGATTATGTGTTGGCTTTGCCACGCTAAGTTTAACGAGATCCACACATTAGCAATGACAATTAGTGATTTCTGCAATTTAGCTTATGAGACAGGAGAGTATAAAAAACCATTTCAAAGTACCTTTTTTACAATTAGAATTTATAAAAAAGGTACAGTACATTTAGATTTCAAGGATCTCAAGTTACTTGAAGATTTTAATCGGAAAGCCGCAGAGGGCAAGAAATGGCTTGGTTCTGAAAATCCAAGCGATTAAATTAAGCCAATAAAAAGGTGCTAGCAAATAATATTTGCTAGCACCTTTTTGGTTTTTACTTTAAATAGCGATCGCTATTTAGTTTCATTCGATTCTTCACAGGCAATATGCCCAACAATGAAATCGTCGTACTGCACAATCAACAAGCGAATTGACTCTAATAGTTTGGTCGCTTGTTCTGTGGAGACATGATATTGGTCAACAATATCTGCAATGTGTCCCGCCAGATAGAATCCTTCTGGTTCGCAAGCATTCATGCCATCGACCCAGAGATCGTAGATATGCCTGCCAATCTCCGGCGAACCACATACATTTATGCCTTCGGCAGTTGCTGCTAATACGCAACGTTCGTGCCAATTGTTGGCAAGTTGCAATTGTTTATATTCTTCCATGAGATCCTCGTTTAATTATGTAATACCCATAGATATCTGCGTACTAATTTGTTGCCAAATTGTTGGTGTATACTTAATTATAACATTTGACAATGGAGATAATGAAAAAGGCCGTACTTTTGCAAGTACAGCCTTTTATCTAAGATTCAAGAATATGATAACTTAAGTTTTTGGGCAACTTAATTTCATTTTCTAATTTAATGTATTTAGCTTCTGCCACCAACTCTTTAATTAAACTAACTGGAGGCATATTTAAAACATCATAAGACAAAATTTTGCATCTTTGGGGGATATCTAAAGGATTGAGATATATTTTACAGTTAAATTTTCCCTCACCTATACTGAATCTCTGTTCTTCAACAGTAACTTCAGCTTTACCATCCCACTTTCCTAGCCTTATCCATTGAGGGATTTTAATGTTGTTATTCTCTTGAGTTATTAAGAAAGCCGTAAAAGCCACTTCTGGAGAAATAACTTTATTCCTACCAATCAATGGAATATTTCTAGCCGTTTGCTCTCTTTTAGCCATTTTCAAATGATACTTTTCTCCATTGAAGCCAAAAGACCAGCTTTGTGTGTCAGATATTTGCGCTCCAGATTCCGCAAACGATATCATTGCTGGAGTCACATAAACGTTCATGCAATTTACTTCTGATAAATGCTTACCATATAAAGGAATTTGCGGATTTGGAGAATGGTAATTACTTTTGCAAAAGCCTAATGCATAAGTCAATGCATAATTATGTATCACGGGAATTGTTTCCCACAAATAGCCAATTTCTCGACTTGAATAAAAAAGAAAGTCGTGCATAACTATTTTTAATTCATATATTCTCATACATTTTTTTTCCTTTAGGTGGTAGTGCGTGAACTTTGTCGCAACACTCGCTGTCAGATGTTATAAACCATCCATCCGAGCGTTTCTCAAGATAACGTCCAGAACCCAAAAAGCTAATTCTGGTGATTCCTTTACTTTCTGCTAGCTCAATAATTCCGCGCAAGCTACCTCGTTCTTCGTTTCTTAGTCCGTTTAACCAATAAGGAGCATTGTGCGAACCATCACCATGTAAAATTGCTGTTTTTGCCGCTGATTCTGTTTCGGTAAAAAAACTGCTGGATGCTGCATATTCAGCCTCTTCGTAAGGATCGCTCGAAGTAGTTGAATCAATGCTGTTCCAGTATTTCTCAATTTTTTCTTTTGTTGAACTATCTTCACCGTACAATTCTACAAAAGCAGCAAATAACTCTTGAAACTTCATCTAAACCTCTTCAAACTACACTAAATTTATCCACTTTACATTCGCTACTAGTGGGTAATTGCAATTGTTTTTCAGTTCATTAACTTGACTTATCTTCAGGAAGATAATACTTCCCTTGAATTGCTGCATCAAATCGAAGCGAACGGGATTCTTTCTCTTCAGTGATTAATGCGATCGCATCATCGCTCTCTGCATACTCTGCCAGCCATTTCCTGGCAGTTGGCGTATCTGCAAACGTTGTCCACGAATAATTTTTCCCAAACTGTTCGGGATAAGGAAAATCGCCTAATTCTCTAATTTCAGCAGGTGATTCAGGAGCGCATCCTTGGGAATATTCGTAAAAAATTTCCCGGTTTCCCGATAAGTCGCCACTGAGAATTTCTCGTAAAGTAGTCATATCTGGCTCCGTGTTATTATTCTAATGTCATTGTGCATTCTGTAAACAGAGTGCATCTAGGCTGTGTTTGCAGTAACACAGCCTTTTGCTTTTTAGGAGGGATACAGCACATCATGAATATGCCGATAGGGAATGTTTGCCGCTAGAGCTGCCAAATAATCCTCCCTACCATTGCCAATCATTTCTACTTCCTCGTAACCATACGAGAAGTAATCGTGCATTGCATACTCGATCATTCCCGCCTGGGGCTTACGAAAGCTTTGGCGATCGGCTGTTCTTTTTAGCTGTCTAAACTTCTGGGACTGCTCCATATATACCAAGCATTCATCTCCTTCCCAATTGGGACAATACAACTGCAAATCAATCGGAAAGCAACTTTGCAAGAGCTTGGCTTCTTCAAATAATTCGTCAATCGTTTTATGTTTCGCCACAATCCCAGCTTGGTTTGAGATTGTTGCAATGAGATCCCCATCTGCTTTCCACTGGGTTACTTTTTTAGTAATTCCCGGAATTTGCATCATTTTCTCCAGCGTCACCATCCCCCCATCGGGGTTGAACACTAAAGTTTTGTCCCGGTCGAGTAACCTCAAAACCCGTTTCCCCTTGGTATCTTTAAGTGGTGCATTAGAATGCCAAGGCTTTCTAATTTGATGCACGTAAGGCTCGTATTTGCATACTGTTTTATCAACAATATACTGCGGAACTTTATGTACACTTCTCGATGGACTGCCATCGGGAAAGAGCGTTCCCTCAACATTTATCTTCTTGACAACATACCCATTGGCGATCGCTAAATCAATGTAGCGCTGATAATTCCGCCGCTCCATCGAAGTGTTAGACATCGCAATCGGCGTTTTTTTCTCGCCAATGGCAATGGCAAATTGCTCGTAGTTCCAATCGTGAGAAGCTTTTTGGTTTTCAACTACATATAAACCTTCGTCATTATAAATTCCAGAGAATTTATCCGACTCAAGAGGATTATTTTCGCCAACCAAGGTTTCGGCGTGTACTGTCTTACCACTGCCTGCCGCACCGCTGATAATGTACAAAATCAATTCCATACTTGCATTCCTTGTCTTTCTTATAGACTAGGGGACACTTTTTCCGAAGTCAACACTTTTCATGGTAAACTAGGGGACACTTGTATTGTAACACTTGCGCAGTAAGAATTCTAGCCTTCAATGATAAAACCAGATAGACGAATTAGCATCAAAGTGCCACGAACTTTGGAAAAAACGTTAAGAAATGTTGCGTTTGCAAAAAATAAAATTTATGGTGGTCGCGGTAGTATTACAGCGTTGTTACAGAGTGTAGCCTCGCGAGAATTATTGTTTATGCCATTAACTGCTGATGCTAACTTACCGGAAGTTAGCGGTATATTTTTTTGTTATGACGAGGAAGGACAAGTTTTATATATTGATAAATCTGAAAATTTAAAACATCGCTGGCAAGATTCTAATTTAGAATTAGCTGATATTTTGAATCGGGGTGGAGTCGGGGTTGCTTGGATGGAAATTTCCCCAACTTCGCTGACCGAAATTAGCGATATTTTGATTAATTTATTGCATCCCCAGTTAAATTATGCAAATGAAGATTTCAGCGCAATCCTGAAAATTCCTGAAACTGTCAAGGAAAATCTTGCTAATTTGGTTAACGAGCAAAAAAAGGAAAATATCGGAGATTTGCTCGCAGCGATCGCGACGAAAAAATTAATGTTATTTCCTACAATTACCGAGGGACAACAAAAAGCCCTGGTTCGAGGAATTTCTTCACTAGTAGAGAAATCTAATTATGAAGATGCTAATTTATTGCTTTTGATTGCCAAACAGCTTTTTAGTGAAAATGCACCTATAAATGCAGAATTAGCTCGTTTGAGCGAGATGCAGCTACCTTGGGTGCTGGAAGTTGCAGGATTAATCGAAAAACAGCAATCATTTACTCTAATTACCGATAGACACAGCTATTGCTGTCGGTACGCAGAATTTTGGAATGCCCCAGTGGGAGAGCAGCGGACATACCTTCGCTGTTGGGTAGAAAATATTTTTAATTCTGATGAACCAGCAGAACTCAAGCACAATCGGATTTTTCGTTTGGACAAAACTTCCCGAATCCAGCCATTACCCAATACTGCCTGGAATTATCAAGGTTTGGATGAAATAGAAGTGAAATTGTATTTAAGTTCAAGCTTTAGATACACGCCAAAACCTGAAGATGTTAGCATCAAAACTATAGAATATCAAAAATCTCAATATCTAGAAGTGATCAAACGAGTAAATAGCGTATTTTGGTTTTTTCAAACGATACAGCGCTACGGCGATCGCGTGATTGTTTTTTCCCCAACTTATGTCCGTCAAAGATTTGTCGATCAATTACGGAATTTAACACGTTTGTATGAGGAATTTGAGAAAAACCTCTAAAAGCGATCGCGTCTTCCTGATTTGAGCTTGAGTTAATAACGAGATTGCAACTGCTCCGGCAACGACAAGGATTCAGGCTTTTTATTTGCTTGTCCGCCAAACAACATATTGGTGAAGCCCTGTATCACTGGCTTTTGACAGCTTTAAAAAATATATATTTTTATTATCTGTTTGCCCAAACACTAAAAGTAAGGTATACTTCAGAAAGTAGCAAATTTTTATAAGCTACTTGGAGAACAAGATGCATTCAGATTCAGATATAGAAAGCATGGATACTGTAAATTCTCAAGAATCAGCTATTTCCTTTGATGCCATCAAAGGGAAGCAAGGCATTGGTGATTGCTATTTGGTTTTCATCCCTTTTGCATTACTGCCAAAATTGCCAGTAATGCGATACCCGGATGATTGCCCCCCTCAAGAAAAAGCTCAAAGAAAGCTAATTAAGTCTCACGCCAACGGTTTGCGTGATTACCTTGTCAAAGAATCCGACAGTTTTATGTTGCCGACACTTACGGCTAGTGTCGTCAAAGACCCCGACTCGGATGCAGAAGGGCTGGGGATGGAATTTGACTCTGGAAAGGTGACATTGCTGCCTGGTAGCAAGTTAGTATTCAACGATGGACAGCATCGCGAAGTCGGTGCGAGAATGGCCATCGCTCAAGAAGCGAGCTTGGCAGATAAAACTTTACCCGTTCTATTGTTTCCCGACTACGATTTATCCGTGTCTCAGCGAATGTTTTTCCTGATTCACGCCAAGCAAAGGTCAGCCTCTACAAGCTTGCAGGTTGCTTACAATACCTTTGAAGCCGAATCGAACTTCACTAACGATTTAACTACACAAACGCCGATCTTAAAAGCGTTTACAGATCGCGAGAAAACCTCGCTGTCTGGTAAGAACTCCAATCTATTCACCTTATCTTTGTTACGGAAGCTGACTATAAAAATGCGGAACGATTCTACTACGAATCATCAGCAATCTTTAGAATTCTGCTCTAGGATTTTTAAAATCCTAACAAAGGTGATTCCTCATTGGTCGGAGGCACTAAAAAAGACAATTACAGCCCCGGAAATCCGCAAATATTATGTCAGCACTCAATCAGTAACTTTGCAAGCCTTGGCTGAAATAGCTTGTGAGCTTAGAGACAAACACAAACCAGAAGAGTTAGAAGCACTGTTTGCCCCACTTAAAGATGTTGAGTGGGAAAAAAGTAACCCTGACTGGGAAGGTAGAGTTGTCCACCAGTCTTTTGAAGAAGGGATACTGGTATACAAGATTCTTTCTAAGAAAGACAACATAATCGGGATGCGGGTTTATCTCAAAGTAAAAATGGGATTGCGAATCACTGAAGATGAGTATAAGTTGGAAAGCTTGAGCCAGTCGGACTTTTTCAAATCAATCCCTTCACATTGCCTCCCAGAAGTTCATCAATTAGAAATATCTGAATTTTTAGAACCAACTGCTACTACTTCAGAGGTTCCTGGTGTAGAAGAAGCACCACCATCTGCTACTCCAGAAGTTCCTGGTGTAGTAGAAGAAGCACCAACTACCACTCTAGAAGTTCCTGGTGTAGTAGAAGAAGCGCCACCAGATGCTACTCCAGAGGTTCCCGGTGTAGAAGAAGCACCACCAGCTACCACTCCAGAGGTTCCTGCCGTAGTCGAAGGAAAACCACCAGCTATTCGTAGGGAGAGGAAGAAACCATCTTCTGATGGTGAACCAAAATCAGTCAAATCCAAGGCGAAAAAATCTCAGTCTAATCCAGAGGAGCTACCACCCACACCCACGACTAGTACAAGAAAGCGTAAACCCAAGGCAACTAGCGCAGAACCTGAAAATACAGAGACAAAAACTGCTGTTGGGGCAACAGCTTGACCTTTAATTGACTGTCTTACTTCAAACCAGAGAATTCTCTCTGGTTTTTTTGCATATATAAACACTACTTGTATAAATTAATACTTAGAATTGTTAGAATAAAGGTGTAGTATATGTAACACAAGATGGCTGACGATAAATATCAAATCGTAACCGATCGATTGCTTGAAATAATGGCAAAGGGAACTCTGCCTTGGCGTAAAGAATGGAAACCAGGTAGCAGAACTTATCGCAACCTAACGACAGGGACTGTTTATCAGTCAACCAATACTTTAATTTGTATGGTTGATTCGCTAACTTTTGGCTACGAATCCCCATTTTTTGTAACATTTAAAGCAGCCAAAGCTAAAGGTTGGAGTATCAAAAAAGGAGCAAAAGCTACTAACCTTTTGAAATTTCGACCAAAAACTAAAGAAATCGAAAAAGAAGATGGTGAAAAAACAACAGTTTCTTTTCCATTTTTTGACTGGTTTCAGGTTTTCAACACAGATTCAATCATTGATTCTCGTGCTGAAGTGAAGATTGCAGATTTAACCGCAAAGTACGATCTAGGTATGCCTTCAGAAAAAGAAAGGTATGAAAAAGCTGAAGCGATTATTACTGCTCAAAAAGCTAATGTTTCCTATGGACATAGTAAAGCCGCTTATGCTCCTAGTGAAGACATAATTCTGATGCCAAATTTGGAGCAATTTACTCATGTAGAAGCTTACTATTCTACGCATCTGCACGAGCTAATTCACAGGACAGGTCATCCTTCTCGATTAAATCGAAAAATGAATACGGATAAAAATTCCTCAGAATATGCTTTTGAGGAACTGATCGCCGAATTAGGAGCAGCCTACGTTTGTCAAGAGGTAGGAATCAAATCGAGTTTAGAAAACCATGCCTCTTACCTAAATCATTGGTTAGGACACTTAAAATCGAATGAAAAGGCAATATTTACTGCCTCTGGTGCTGCTACCAAAGCAGCAAACTATATATTAGAGAATGCTGGGATTATTAAAGAAAAAGCACTAGCAGCAGAATAGATGGCAAGATATTACCAACTAGTGGAAAAATTGAATAGAGAAATATGCCAAACCATTCTCGAAAACTATGGTTTCGCTGTTTATCAAGACACTAGTCTAGGAGATTTAAGGGAAACAATTCGCCAAAGTCTTTTGAATAGAACAATATCCAAAGATTACGTCGAAGGATTCTTAAACAACTCAAGTTTTTAACTACTCAAAAGGAGAACAAAATGCCTCAACAATATACTGTTAACTTAATCAAAACTGTCGAAATTGATGCGATGTACTTCCACGTTTTGGCAGATAGCCCAGAAGATGCCAAAGTAATCGCTTCGGAAAAGTTTGATAAAAATTTTAAACCTGACTTCGGCGACATGGAGACATATCCCGATGGAGTGGTTGAATCGATCCATCCCGACTATGAGTGGAGCGCCGATTTAGAAGAAAACGAACCAGTAGCGCCAGCAGTACTCACCAAGGCAGACATCGAAATTTTTGAACAAGCAGAGGATGGATATACTTGGTTTGGAGCCAAGGTTGGCTCCATACTACTCGCGACGGGTTCTGGCTGTCCCCAAGATGCCAGGGTGCTTGCTGAAACGTGGTTTTCCGACCCGCAAGAATACCTCTCTCTAAACGAGGACGAGAAAGCTCTCCTTGCTCAAGCGATCGCGATCGCTAAAGCAATGATTGCGAATCCCCAAGAGACTGTAATTGTTGTTCCCAATCCGTAATTCAAATAGATAAAACTAAAGCCATTAACCTGGAGATCCAGGTTAATGGCTTTTTCATATTCAGAAAATGCAAAAGCTCTGCTTTTGAGGGCAGAGCTAAATTTAAAAAATGGAGAACAAAATGCAAGCTATTTCAACCAATTTATTCATGTAATGGTGTATATAGAAGCAATTCATTCACTTAATATACTAACACAATTCGCGATCGTCTGACATTACCGTGAATACTTAGAGAAAATGTTATAATTATTACATACCTTACGGTGGAAAATAATGGAGAGCAAAGCAAGACCAATATATCTGCATGTGAGTGCAGAAAAGCCCTATTCATACGAATCGTGTCCCAAGAGAGTATCTTACTATGCTCATATCGAAATTCGAGTAGCCACGATGTCGGAGGAAGGAAAGATTCGTTTCGTTTACGATTATTACGGTGAATTTCCGGAGAATCAATTCTACGAAAATTTAAAATTAGGAGGCAGCGTCACTAATGAAGCCGTCTTAATGGACAATCTTCATCCGAGTGTTTCGCTGTCATACGATATGCGTTATGCCAGCGAAATTACAGTTTCTATTTGCCAAAAAATGCATAAAACTATGCAGCGCATCCAGCCGAAGTTAGATGCAACTAAACGCATAGAAGATAGCACTTATTTGGATGTTATCGAACGATTTGGCAAAACTATCAAAGCAGAAAAAATTGCGATTGATGGGGAGCTTTTTGACTTTCCTGGTGATATTTCCAAAATCCAGGAGTTTTTCTTAAAAACGATGGTGGCTTGTTACGAAAGAGCCGAATCTGCCCCACAAATTTTACGATTTACGGACGCAGATTCTAGCCTAGACTTGCCGTCAACGTTAAGGTTAGAGTACATTTTCTTCAATAAATATCCAGTGATTATCGAAGCTAAAGATTTAGGTCAACAGGCTTTAGCGTACAAGCATAAGGATGGTTATTGCCTGTCGGAAATGGAATTTAGGCATCGCGAACCAGTCACTGGTATACCGCATCTTCTCTACATTAATCGGCGCAGGGAAAGGAAGGTTGAAGAAAGGCTGTCCAAGTTCTATAGCGAGAATGATGTGACTAATGAATCTGGCTGGCGAACTTATGACAAGACTTTTATCAGAAAAGTCACGATAAAACGCAGTTATGATGAAAGTTGCACAATTTACGTCAAGTTTGAAGATTTTCATGACGAAGATTCAGAAATTATCGACATCTGGACTGATAGAAGCAACATCACCATAGAATAAACTAAAAAAGCTAATACTTAATCAGTATTAGCTTTTTTATTTCACTTTTTCCAAACAACAATGTTTCTTACTTAATCTAAATGTTACAATTACTACATAACCTACAAGGTAATACGAATGGGGAACAAAATGGTTGCTTTGCACATCAGTGCAGACAAATTCAGAATTATGGATTCTGGTACTAAACAAACGTATTGCTATACACGAATTCATGTACGTCCAGCCTTCCTAGAAGCAGGCGAAACTCGTTTTTTCACTGCTTCGCATTCCACAAAAAGCAATGACTTTTATGCAGGACTCGATTTACACGGATTCGTTAGTAGCAAAATGGCGATCGGGGATGAATTAGATCCATCTTTTCTCTTGAGCTATGACGCTAGTTTTTTAAACCGTCTAGAGTTATCTGCAATTGAGAAAATGGGTAAAACTCTAAGGGCAATAGATAAAAATTTCCAACAACTATCTTGTCGAGCCAAACCCGATTGTTTCAATAGAGTTTTATTTTTGGGGACTTTTCTTAAAGCTAAAAGTCTAATTATTGACGAACAAGTTTCAAGGTTTCCAGAGGACTTTGATCGCGTCAAATCATTTTTCCTGAAAATTATCAATTCTTGCTACGAGATGCACCAACCTCCTCGGCAAGTCTTGAGATTCACGAATTCAGCCTCCATACTGGATTTACCCAATACCACTAGGCTGTCTGAATCAGCCTATCCATGCCCCGTACTGATCAAGATGTCCGAGGTTGAACAACAAGCTTCTCGATATGAGAAAGGACATTGCTTTTGTTGGTCAGAAGCTGAATTTAGAAACGCGCATTCGATTGCGCCAGAAGAGATCCTGCTCGATATCAACCAAGGTAAAGAGGAACAAATTGATAAAAGGCTACAAGCTTTTTATCAGAAATATCAAATTACTAACCTTTCTGGTTGGAAAACCTACAACAAAACCTTTTTCCGTAATATTAGTATTACCGAAGAAAGTGATGGCTGGAAAGAGCAAACACCTTTGACCATTTTTGTAGAATTTCAATACTACGAGCAAGACTCAGAAATCCTCAAAGTTTGGACTAATAGAGACAGCATCAGCATAGATTAATAACCCATCTACAACAGCTAATACCTAATAAGTATTAGCTATATTTGTTACAATAGGAGTACGAAAATGGAGAATTAAAATGTCAAGCACAATGATTGTTGATTTGTCGGTATCTCTATTAATAGAAGCATTCTGGTGTAGTTGGGAAAATATAGCCTCTGACGACTGGATTACCGAAGCAGAAGTGCAGAAAGTGAGGCAACGTTATTATTGCCAACAAGAAATATCAGAAACATTTGATGCTTTACTACGAGAATTTGAAATATCTGATATTGAAGACTTCTTGCCAATTACCTTGACGCAACAAATTGTTGATAAATGCAATCAAGCCTGGGGTGACAAGTTTTCCGTAGAGGAGCTTTACGAAATTAATCAACTCGCTACATACCATCTAGTAATGGGTTTTGTTGGATATGGCTGCACTGCCACCGACGATCCTAATGTGTTTATTCTATTTCAGGAGAAGGAAATAACAAAACCCCGTGGTCACTTTGAATCTGCATACAACGAAGCAGAAAAACTAATTGATGCAATTAGATTCAATATTTTAAAAAAGCATACAGAAATCTGCCATTAAAGCTAAGATAAGTTTGGCTTATTCACAACAAAGCTGGTTATTTATAATAACCAGCTTTATTTTTTGCGCGATTTTTCCATTTCTTTCTGCTGACGTTCATAAGTTTCTGACAAGTCTTTCACCCACCAATCTCGTTCACCAGAAGTTAACTCTAAAACTTCCTTTAAACTACTACAAGGTGCTTGATCGCCAAAACAGAGAAATTTCGAGATTCTATTAAAATACGAGCTAGTGGCTCCTACCTCATCTGATTCTCTAGGAGCTTTCATCAAATTAATATAAAAGTCTTCATACCCTTGTCCGTGTTCCAAGGGAATCAACCAATCGTAACCACACATCGGACAATCCATGAAGATGCTCTTTTCTGGGCCAAAGTTGATCTTCTTTACGGAATTCCGCAAATTATCGATGTCATCTGGGCATAGCTGACGATACAGTTGGGCTGACAAGCAAGGAGATGAGGATAATTGCAGTAAATGAATATCAAGTGGTAGAGATTCATCTCTAAGATTTAGTAAATGACCGAATCGCAATGGCTCAAGTTGAATTTGGGCGATCGCTTCGTTGGCAAATTCAATGCTCTGTTGCAGAGGAATAGTGTAAATTGGTCGCGGTTCGTTGTCGGGAAGAATTCGGATATTCATCGTATTCAAGTCGTGGGGGGCTGTATTTTTCCCCCCTTGAATTTCTGCTTCCTCCGGACAAGGGCATTTGCCAGAAAGAGGAATATCTTTTCCTTGAGCGAGCAAACGGATTCGTAAGATTAAGTACAAGACATCAGCCAAATACATCGATTCGATTAACTTGGGTAAATTGCGTTCGGTTAGCAATATTGCTAAATCGAGCATTTCATACCCACCAATGGTTTCGATTACTTGAGGAAGAAATTGATTGAGGATTTTGGTATGTTTGTCTGGGTGTTCTGAGTACATATCCTCTAGTTCTCCCAAAGCCACATCGTATTTACCGACATACCGTCTAATAAAAAATTCTTGTAATCTTTGTCCTTGTGGTGTCCAAATCCCAATCGGTAGCTTTTGACCTAATGCTCCTAATTCAATATCTTGATAATTGATGTCCATTGTCTTGATTTGTGTTTTTCAGGTTTTTGCATAATATATAGTAGAAGAACTTTTGCTAATTAAGCGAATGGTTGATATAGAAAGGTTGAACAGAAGAATAGCCCAAATGTCCAGTACTGATATCTTGCAAGAAATCTTGTACTGGAAAGAGTTAAATCTCAGATGGGAAAACACCTTAAATTTTTGCTTAAAACACAAGCTATTCATCGGAGAACAACGATGCCGAGAAGTGATTGCTTTCAATAATGCCACAATTGGAATATTGGCTTCTTTCATTACGCTAAAATAGCAAGTTGACATAATAGAAGTAGCTTTGATATTTTCAGGAGATACTCTATTTATTTTTAGAAGCCTGTACCTTCAGGCTTCTTAGTCTCATGTCTATTCCTTACGGTTGGCATTACGAACTTCAAGAAGTTCTCTCAAAAGAACCAAGTATTTTAAAATCTCCGCAACTTTATAGCTTTGATGACGGCAAGGTTTATGCGGCAATTATGGATCGATTGGCACAACCTTTGGCTGAAGGTGTAGGTTCGCCTTTTTCTAGTCGCAATCCTTTGTCTGGACACGGGCAGTTGGCGGGAATGCTGGTTCACCTTTTGGGCGTGAATGCCCATCAGATGAATTTAATTCCTAATCGAGTTTGGCTAGAAAACTTTCGGATGCTGGGCATCTCATTAGCAGCAGAAGAATATCCAATTATTGAATTAGTATTTCGTCGTAGCTATGATGCTTACACCTCGAATATTGGCGTAACTATACCTTTAGGGACAGAAGTTGGCAACGATCGCTTAGAGGATGTTTATGCAATAACTACGGCAACAGTTGAAATCAATGGTGAAGATTTGTCTGTTTCTGTGCCAGCTAGATTAAATATCCAAGGCAAATTGGATATTGATATTAATCCTGGGGATTTTACAGTTTTACCGCGAATGCTGAGTTTTGTAGAATCTGTTTCCAATACAACTGTTTTGTATGCAGGACGCGACCAGGAAAAACTCTCAGAAGCGATGCTGCGAGCTAGACAGCAAATGCAAATTGGCTTGCGTTGTGTAACGGCTCGCGACTATTATGTTACCGCACTGAATCTAGGAGCAGAAAAGGTAAATATTATTCCAGGAGTTTATTACCCTAGCGGCGATTATTATACAGATTTAATCACGATTGCCGTATATCCTCCGGAAATTGCACCATTTATTAAAAGCACTTTGCTAGAAAGAACAATGGTCGGGACTCGATTGGATGTGATTGCAGCAGAGATTGTGCCAATTGATGGAATAATCGACGTGCGGATCATCCCGGCTCTGAGCAATCTGCAAGCTTTTGAAATTGCTGCAACAGCAATTCAAAGTCTGGTAAATCCCCCATTTGGCAATTGGGGCGATCGCAATTTTGCAGCAACAGTTGCCACAGCTCTAGAAAACCAACCAGAAAGTATTTACGCTGTCCCCAGTCTGAAATTAAAACATGCAAATACAGATCAAAATTTGTCTGAAATTACAATTCAGCCTTGGCAACTATGCGAAATTCAAGAAAGTGTAGAATTCGTTTGGCATCGATAAAGGGCAAGATGACTTTTTCAAGGGTTATGTTATAAGATACTTCTGTCTGAATCTGAACAAAAAAAAAGGAACTAGACATGACTATATCTGTTTCGTCTTTGAATGAATCAAGCGAACTATTAGAAGAGGCGCTTGGAATTATTAACCAAGCCTTAGAGTCCAGTCCTACGGATGATGCTACTTTTCAAACTTTGAATAGCAAAATTGATAATTTGTTTCCCAAAAATAGCAGTGGCGAAGTAGATGAAGCTGTTACCCAAGGAGTAGAAAAAATTCAAGGTATTCTCAAATCTGCGATCCAAAGAGCGCACTCTGCAACACCTGCTTCAATCGTTTCTCCTACTGCTAGGTAGAAGAGAGGCTGGCTTTATCTTTCCCTACCTGTAAATCACCTGTGGCCTATTTGCTAATGTATTAGTGAAGAAGCCACTTTTCAATTTATAGCTCGTAATTATGTCTACTTTGCCAATCCCCACCCCACCTTCTAAGATCCAATTTCGCTGTCTTGGCATGATCAGTGCAAAATATTTCCCTAGCGCCGAGAATCCCCTAACCGGAAATTTAGAATTTAATGGGAATGTTTTTCCCGCCAATATCCACGGACAATTAAATACTTGGTTGCGAAAGCACCCAGAAATAGATTTAACGCAAATTAACCGTCTATCGGTTTATGTACGAAATTCTTCAGAAGCACCTTTCTATAAGTTTTGCGTAGTCGGTGTTGAGATGGCAGAATCGTTCGTCAACACTTTTTCGGTACGAGGGATTGTTCGCGTTTGGGATTTTGCTGGCAAATCTTGTCGCGTTACGGTTGGCAGAAATATCCCAATTACCAAGGAAAGAAGAGAAAAATATATTTTTAAGCCTTTTCAGATTACTCTTTACGGAGAAATGCCAGAGACAATACCTAATTATTTTTGTGACATTTCCTGTAAATTAGTTGATGGCAAACTATTAGTAGAAAGCATAAATCCCATTTATAAAGCAGACAAACCTAAGTCAAAAAAGCAAAAACCTAAACCAAAGAAAAATCCTGTAATCAAAACAAAAAAAGTTGCAACGTCAGCTTTATAAAATATTAGTAGTATACCCTGAAGTCTTTATATATCAACAAAAAATAACAATGGCGAGTAAAATTACTCGCCATTTTTCGTTTCTATTTTATTAGTTGAATAACAATTTATCCTCCAGATTGATACCAAGTTGGAAAGGTATCAGAGGCTAAATTCTTAGCATCATCGTAAGAAATATTGAACTCCATCATAGAAGTTTCATTCCCATCCATTTGAAAATCGGGTAATGTTTTACTAGTAATAAAACAGCCTTCCAAAGAATACATAATAGGCGCATCTTCGCTCTTACTAGTATGATATAAACGGTGATAAACCAGAATAGCGCCACGCTTGTAAGTTTCTTTAATTCCCCCAAATATGCCAATTCCATTTGATGGTTCATCTATGCATTCAGCAGCCCAAGCTTCGTAAGCTATGCGAGTTGCTCTATCTGCTAAATCGATGCTGATAGTAAATTCTCCAGGATTAGTTCGACCAATTGGAATTTTAGTACCATCTGGACGATCTGCCGTTTCGATACTAATTTCAATGTTGTCTCTGGTGACAACGTTAACTGACAAATCCTCCATCCCTTGGACAATAAAACTTTGCTTATTCTGAAGTGCAGGGTTTTTCGATAAAGTTGCTTTACGCATTGTTCTAACTAGTTTAAATTAATGCGTTACCATAGCTTTTAAAAACTATGGCAACAAGGTTTACAAGCTGGCAAAAGAGGAAGTGACCGAATCTGGGCCAAGATTGATAAAGAAGTTCTTTAAGATCCCAGTTGGGCAATAAATGATGCTGGCAATCAAATCTGTAGTAGCCAAGGCAACCAAGGTATCGCGACTGCTTTGCTGCGTTGTTGCAGTGTTGGGTGTTGGGAAGTTAATCTGTACAGCTTGCGAATAAGGCAAGTAGTTATTCAATGCTCCTTTACGGTACTCTGATTGGAAATACTCGTTTAAGACCATGTACAAGCCAGCAGATAAACTAGGGCTATTTGGCTTGAATAGCGATCGCTGTAAAGTGATTGCTTCCAATAAAACCCTGGCATAGTTTGATTGCATCCGGCGGACATGCAATAAGGTGAACATCGGGTCTGTGGCTGGCACTTCTGCGCCATAAATAACGGTTCTACCTAGAAGCTTGAGGATTGGCTGAATTCCTGCATTGTTGAGCGTTGCTTGCTCTGGAGGACTAATTTCTATTGGTAGTTGTTCAATCCTCGACAATGCAGCATCCAGCCCAGCTGCGGGGTGATGCCAGCCCTCACGCAGACTTGCAACTGCACTTTCTAGTCCGGCTATGTCTCCGTTGATACTAATGAAACGTTTGCCCCTAGACAAAGGACTGGAAATATAACCGTAGGAAGGGAATGCTGCGGAGAAAAAACTATTTTTTCCTAATTCAGAAGTAATAAACGCTTCAGCTACTGCAACTGAATTGATATGTGGGGGAAATTCAATGCGATATTCACAAGCGGTCTGGGCAGCATAATTCCCACCCTGAGATTGGATTGTGGTGTCGTGAATTCCCGGACAAATAATTCGCACCAATCCATAACCTTTACCGTAGATGGCTCGTCCGAGAAGATCCTTGTCTACGTTAAAGAATTTTGTATAGTGAAAAGGTAGGATAGATCCAAGGTCGCCGTCATAGCCACCAACGAAAGATTCACGATAAGCCACAATAAAGCGATCGCCAATAGCAGCTTGTTCGGTTAGATTAACTCCTTGGTCTACTTGTAAATATCCAGCTTTGGAAGCTTTGGTTTCTGCTGGTAAATCAACAGCAAACATTGTTTCTAAGATTAACTCTTCGTCATCGACGATTCGGCGAATTGGTCTAATGGTGTCAGAGTTGGGGTCGTAAAGATAATCCCCTTTTCGGAAGACAGAAGTGAAATTTGTATTTGTACCAAAAACCTGAACCCCAGTTGAGGAAATTGAACCTTCCAGCAATACTGGTGCAGCAGCAGCCCGAATTCTCACAGAATTTCGCGCATATTTATAAGGATTGGGATACAAAGGTGCGTTTATTACCTTCGAGTAATCGAACTCACCTACTGTATAAATTCGCCGTTCTGTGACAAGCAAGGTTTTACCTGCACCATTCGAGGGACGAATATCGTTGGTGGAAGCAGTAGTATAAATTCCATTCCAAAGATTTTCGCACTCAATCCAGGTGTAGTAATTTTTCCCTTCCGAACGATAAGCAATATTAGAATCGTTAATCAGACTTTCAACAAAATCGTCATCAGTTGGGTCTAAGGAAGCATCGGCAATTTGCATAACTCGCTTGCCGTTGAAATACAAGAACAAGCTAAAATGCGTCTCTGGTTTTTTCAAGCCTAATCCAACTTCTACGCTTAGACCAGTGCCAGCTTTTTGGATTAAATCAAGTTTTACCTTTTGATTTTGCTTGGTAATTTGGGAAGCAGTAAAGTCTTTAGAAAACTTTTGATCGATTTTGAACCGCTGGTTCGGTTTATCGATTTCAACAACAGAAACGCTATCGCTGCTGCGATTGGGGTCAATAATACTGCTACCTACAGTTAATTCTGTTCCGTAACTAGTCTCGCTGCCAACAACAGCCTCAACCCAGAAATTATCAACACTTGCTTGACTACCAGCAGAAACTTCTACAGGAAAGCCAGATTCTAGTTGTAATTGGGTGGGACTGACGATGCTAGCAATTTTCCGACTGTAGGTTTTGTTATCGACTTCAGCGTAAATTGTATTGCCTGGAATTAAATCGGTAAAGGTTGTGCCGACACCAGTCAAAATCAAATTATCTTTTTCTAGGGAAGCGCCAGTAATCCCATCGTTGGTAAAAGTAGCACCAATCGTCAAAGTTGTATTAGAAGAAATTGACTCGACCGATCTAGCTTCACCTTGATAGTAAATATTGTCGCCAATTTCCAATTGCTCGCTAAACCTAGTTCCAGTTCCTGTTACCACTGTCCCGTTAATTGCGACAGTTCCTGTTACTGCTGTCATCAGAGGAAAAGCAACAGTACCAGCTAGTGTGTACTTGGAAGAGTAAGAAGCTAACCCACTCAGAGTAACTGGCCCATCTATACCATCAGCGATTAAATCGTATTGGGATGAAATTGTGAAAATTGTTTCGCCGCGATCGTTGCTTGCCGTATTGGATACGACATCGTACTCTTTACCTGTATCACTAGAGAAAGAGATTTTTGCCCCGATAAATTCGTTGCGTTCAACCCCAGGAGCATAAATAGTAAAGGTTCGCGCCGTACTTACGATTAAGGTAGACCAAGGAATATGAGCTTCATATCCTCCCCATCTCCCCTCATTCCCAGCTGACAATCTCAAGACTTCTCTACCTTGACGGTTTTTCAAAGACAAAGATGCTCTTTTACCTTTACCGTCCAAGCCTAGTCGGGTAACAATTAAAGTTCCCGATTGTCCTGCCATCGTAAAGAAGCCATCAATGGCATCTGGGCCCATTTGAGAGCCATCGGGATACAAATGCCAGCGAACGTCTTGGGGATCTCCAAAAATTTGATCGTATTGCTCTCTAGAAGTAACCGTAACCGGGACATCAGATGGCCCACGTTGCAAAGGGCTAAATAAAGCCAGTACGCCAATATTCGGTTGTCGAAGCTGTTGGCTACCAACAACTTCGCGAACTCGGACACCTGCTGCTCCTAAAGGTGGCCCAAATATTGTCGTTGTTTCTAAAGTAGTTGCCATTTATATTTCCTATTGAATTACCAGAACCAAATTACTTACCGCCATTGATGCTCAAATATTTATCTCCTTCGTAACCTTGCTCCCGAATTCGTAGAACCCTTGTAAGTACAGGCAAGTTGCCACCACTAGAGGCATAACGACTAACAGGAAAGTTTTTTTCTGTTTCCAATCTGTCGAGTTCTTCGTGTGTCGCTTCCAAAAGCGGATCGTCTGGATCGATTTGGACAAAGCCAGTCAGAACTAGTTTTTGAGTAGTGAGAATGGTCTTGAGATACTGCTCGGCAAGTTGAATTTCATCTCCTGTCAGAAGTTTTGGCTGGGCAGAAACGAAAAACTGAGGATCTTCTTCATCTCCACTTTTTTCGCCTTCCCAATCTTCGGGATAATTTATCTGCAAGCTCGAACCGTGGCTTAAGCGAACTTCTTTTTGTAACTTCATGGTGCTGGTACGACGATTTTCACTAAATTTTCTGGACTGATAAATTGAGCAGTAGGGCCTGCGTAAATGGTCAGTCCTCGATTTTTGATTACAGGATTTTCGGCATAACTCTCGCCAAAAATAGCAGTAATGTATTGGCTCTGCTGCTCGGTGCTACCGGAAGTAAAAAAGATATAGTGCCCGTTTGTATAGGCAGGCAAGCTTACAGGAGGACGGTAAACGTTGTTGTTCATTGCATAAATTTGATCTGCATCCATTCCCACATCTTGAACCAATACTTCAAGCTGCTCGCTATTCAAATTCAATGAAACAGTAGATAGGCTCATATTCAACAAAAAAGCCGAGGAAAACCTCGGCTTGAGTAGTTATTTGAGTAGTGAACTAATAATGTTTTTTTAACTTAATATTGCCTGTGGACAAGTCGGTATTAAGATTTTGTAATCTCCTTTGATCCGATGATAGTGAAAGTTACCGAGCTTATTTACAGACGCTTGGTTAAATGTTGTTACATACTATACGTCACCTCCGAAGGGCTGACAATAGTTGTTACCTCCACCTTGTTCTCCTGCTTAACATAGTCTACCAACCAAGTGGAATATAAGGTAATCCCGCTGTGATAGCCTTTTAACTTAGGAGCCTGGGTTGTCTTTAGCAAAGTTTTCATAAAAAGCGAATGCTTGTCTGAATCGCCTTGAAAGAAAAAAATGTATTGCCCAGAAAAATAAGCATCAACACCAGTTAATGATTGGTGAAGGTTTTCTCCCTGGATTATATGAATAGCATGTACCTCTGGATCTATTCCATAGTCAGAAAGAAAAGTTATTTGTTTTTCGTTCAATTCCAACGTATGGGTTAGAAATACCATTTGCTTGTCCACACAACCTAACTGAAGTATATATTTTAAGATTATTTTTGTCTACTTGCTTAAAACATTTGCAATTAGCACCACTAGATCCCAAGGATGTATGAGATCATTTGTGAGTAAGATTTTCTTGAAATAGGATACGTATGCCCAGGAATCCTTTATTTTATCCAGATGACTTTCCAACAGAGAAGCGAGGAGCTTCCACAACAGCGAATAATTTTGAGACAGCCATTAATCTCTTGCAAACTAATGCCAGAGATACAGCTTTATTACAAATTCACGCTCGAAGATCCGCAGCTCAAGGCATTGTCGGCAACCAAGGGAAAATTACCAAAATTTCCCATGACATCATGCCTTCTTACCTTGTGGGAAATCGCATAAATAATTCTCTAGTGATTGGAACTACAGCTTATATTCCTGGCAACTATGGATTGCAATGCTTTAGCTACCATAATGAAAATTTTCGTCGTTCGAGCATCAAACTCGAACACGATCTTCATTATGTGGTGACAACTGGAAATTCAGAATCGGGCAAAATAGGCTGTGGTGTGGATTGGAGCGGTGCTTTTAGCAGCGTATTCAATAAAATCAAGTATTATCCCAAAGAATTCGTCGAGGGAGCGATCGCCCAATTAAGCGAACCAAGAATTGCCGCAATCGGACAAATAGGAGATGCAACTAGAGGAATTATCGCTGGAGGTGCAAACAAGTTTGGTGTGTTGCAGCGAAATTCTTCTACTTACACTCATGCCACAGATACGATTGTCGCGATCGCCAATCTTTTGCAAATAGCTCGTTTTGCTCCCCACGGTGGACTATCGAGTAAGTTTGCTGGCTATATTTTAGGAGGATCTGATGCCTATTTTGGAGGCACACCTTTAAAATCGATTGAAAAGGTTAACTACACTACTAATATTGGAGCAGCAACTACTATTTCTTCGACTATCGAACATTCACATACAGTCCACGCTGCATTTGGAAATGCCAACAAAGGTTATCTGCTAGGTGGTTCCAACGCTTCGCCAGTAAATACAAAATGGGCCAGCAATGTTATTACTGGCTTTACATATTCAGGAGAAATTGCCACAGCATTATCCATATCTTTGCCCAATGAACTCACTTGCTCTTTTGGAGCAGGCAGCAGTGAAGCTGGATATGTATTCACCGGCTGGGTGGAGGACTCTTTCAATTCTTTATCAAATACTAGTGTTTTCAAGTTACGATTTGCTGACGAGCAACCCTTTTTGATTGAAGTTAAACTCCTAGAGGATGCTTGGGACACTGGCGCTGTTTCTGATTATGGTGCAGGATTTTCTTAACTATGGTTAATACCAATAAAATATCGTCAGCAATTCAAGGATCGTTGAACAATCTAGTGACCGGAGATGTCCCGAACTTTCAACGAAGTACTTTGGTCTGGTTAGAGTATCAGCCTAATGGCTCTTTGAAGTTAGAGCCAGTCTCAGCACATCAACCAGCAATTGACAGCAAAACTGGCTCGATCATTCTTGAGCCAAGTTGTGTAAATTATGTAACTCACAATATTGATTTGAGCCAAAATGTTTGGATCAAGGGATCTCATTGCATAATTTTCCCCGACGAAGTTGAAAGCCCTGATGCTACAACCTATCAAGCAGATTTAATTACTTGGACTATTGGCGAAGGACTAACCCAGTCTTTGAAAAGAACAATTGTTCTTGATGCTGGGGAGACTTATACAATGTCGCTTTTTCTGCTTTTACCCAACGGTCAGCAGGCTTCTGATAAAGATGTGATTCGTTTAAATTCAGGAGTAGTCGGGAAACCAACAATTAAACTTAGCCAGCTAAATAACTTCCAAAATCGCTATCAGATTTTAGAAGTAAGCTTTCAAGCTAATGGCAGACAGATTTCTTTGCCAAAATACAGCCACGACACTGGCTATGCAGCACTTTCTATCTCTAGCAGCACCGTAACTTTAAGTACGAATACAGCGATCGCTAAAGATCAATTTTCTGGAGGACAAATTCAATTTGAGGACAGTACTCAGTTTTATGACATCTTGGCAAACACTGCTGGGACTACCTCTAGCACTCTGACCCTTGATACAACAAATCTGATCAAAGATGGAATCACAATTGGCAGACAAGGCAGGATTCATGGAGCAGAATCTCAAACAGTAGAGTTGGAATTTTATGTGGAAAGTACTCTATCTTTGTATTTTGGTGGCATTCAAATTGAAAAACATCCTTTCCGCACTTCGATGATTTATCAAGGCGATGCTTACAAAATTCGGGCTGCATCTCTTTTGTCCTATCGTCGCAACCTACTAGCTGGGCTAAAAACCTTAAGCATTTTTGTGGAACTTCAAGAGTGGCGCGGAGATGGGATTCTGTTCGATGCGGGCAACTTAGTCGCGAAAATTGTCAATGGTAGTCTAGTTGTTGAAACTAGTAGTAGTAGTTTGACTGTCAATAAACAACTACCAAAATACAGCAAACTCCTGATCCAAATTTCTGAAGAAAACACCAATATCAGTGTCTATGTCAACAAAATTCTAGAAGCACGAGCTAGCGTCTATAACTTCGTTGGCGATCGCAATTCTGCATTTAGCTTAACTTCAGATGGCTATCGAGCGATCGCGCAAATCGTAGTATTCGATAAATTGTTGTTCGATGGACAAGTAGAAATTGGCCAAACTGTTGCTGACGAAGTAGCGGAATTATTCGATTCTGCGGTAATTATTGATTCAAAAACCCTATCTGCCAACACTCCACCAATTGTTTTACCGCCAATTACAATTCCGGCTCCTCCAGAACCAATTGCCAAATCTCAAATTCGGGGAGTCAGTATAAACAGTAGCAGTGTCACTGTAGAAGATGCTACTAAATTTATCATTGGCTTACCAGTGTCAGTAGTGCGTGAGGGCAGAACTGTCCTGACTACAAAAGCGCTTACCAAGACGGGTAACGTATTGCAATTAGAGGTTATTTATGGCGTAGTTATGGGAGACTTCCTGGTTTACGGCAACGTCGATCAACCTGGAGTAGCTAGCGTCAGATTTCCTTACACACCCATTGACCAAGCAAAAATTATCGAAATCGACCCGACGCTACGGAGGCTGAAAATCGCCTCCAGCCTTAGTTTTACAAAACAAAGAGCTTTTGTAAGTACCATAGACTATCTCGACATCGCGGAAGTCAAAATAACCAATATCGACAACACTAATGGCTATCTCTTCCTCGAATCTGTTGAGGGAATAGAAATAGGGCATCTCATCTCCCAAGCCAAAGATGAGCTATTTATCGATCCTGATTGTTATGAAGCCTATTTGCTAGATCAAGTTGCTGGGGTCAGTATTGATTGGAAATTCATGAACGGATTGCGACTAACCAATAGAAATAGCGTACCTATACAGGTGCAAGCTGCGATCAGAGCTTCTACCTATTAATTCGTGAATTTCGGGAAAGGCTCCCCATCCAAAATTACTCCTTTGATAAATTCATCAATATCTTGGGTTTGCCGAATGCCAGTATAGGCATAATAACCAAAAGCCAAAGTACTGACTACATTTTCTGTTTCAGGAATGTATCTGATATTGATTGTCTGATCGTTCCTGAAAATTGTCTGTGGCGCTATCTCTACCGCCAAGGCTTTAATTCCGATTCCTGCCACCTGATTCCACTTCAATATTTCTTCTCTGGCGTTATAGGTGAAAAATTGAACGCTGGGTGCAGTTAGGGG
The DNA here is from genome assembly GCF_013393905.1 of Nostoc sp. C052. Lineage (GTDB taxonomy): Bacteria > Cyanobacteriota > Cyanobacteriia > Cyanobacteriales > Nostocaceae > Nostoc. The sequence goes on along the minus strand of NZ_CP040278.1, from coordinate 66,466 downwards.
AATAAAAAGTGGCATCATCAATCCCAATGTGGGATGAATCGGGTCTTCGCCAACTACGGTCAACAGTAAATGCAAAATCCTGCTGGCAACCACCTTAGCTGGCTGTTTAACAATATTCAATCCCCCCTGTTGATTGGCAGGATTGTAGAAAGTCCAATCGTTTCCTAGCATATTCAATATTTAGCTTGCTTTTTTTAATACTGGTTGCAATTTTTCTAGATAACGTTCGTAGCCCAAAAAATTATCTATATCCATGTACTCAATTTCCTGCGGATATATTTCTATGGCGACTCCTACTCGCTTTTTCTCTTTCTTTTTAGTTTTTACTTTTACAAATTTGCCACTACCCGCTATTACAATCGATCCGCAATCATCTGGTAATAATTTAGCTTTAACAATTGCATCGATAACTGCACCTTGTAAGTTATCCTGGTCGCTACTACCAAAGTTACAAAAAAAGCATTCAATCCGGCATGGGTTCGGCAAGTCAGGTAAAAACCCTTCTAACTTTAGCTTAATCAAATAGGCAATAACTTTATTTGTCCAAGCTCTATAATCTTTTTGAGTGTACACTTTTATCCTTTGGTTTTTATTTCCTAAAAGGTTTGCGTATGCCCCAAATTCTTTGTTCTTAGAAACAATTGCTGCCCTACCCCTAGCCTTCCCCATTCCTTTAAAAGGTAGAAATATACGTATAGGATATTCGCTCACCATAAAGCTCGATTGTCATCTAGAATAATTGATTAATTGATTATATCTGGCATTAAAAATTTAATCAAAGTTTTAATAAAAGAGTCTTGTGCTTGCTTTTTTAATAACAAAATTTTTGTTAAATTCAGCCAGATTTAATTCTTTTAGATTAAACTAATCTTAGTCTAAAATCCAAAAACCACAATTGTTTTGGGGATTTTTTAATAATAGAAAGCCATGTACATCAGAGATCCGTACATCATTAAAACCGACGATAATAGATATTTACAAGAAGATGCCACGACAGCAAACCCTGTTTGGGGCACTAAAGATACAGCGATGCACATTTGCCATTATATTGGCGCTTTAACTATTCAAGAGAAAACTGGAGGATATGTGTTGTAAATATTTATTGATTTTATACCCATATATACCCAATGAATGTAATATAGGTAGATGAAACTATCTGATTACGCAAAGAAAGCTGGAGTAAGTTACAAAACGGCACATCGTTGGTGGAAGGCTGGACAACTAAACGGCTATCAGATTCCATCAACAGGGACAATCATTATTGAGTCTGATAATCCAATAGAACAAGAGCAAATTGCTCTAATTTATGCCAGAGTCTCATCGGCAGAAGCAAAGCCAAATTTAGAGAGCCAAGCCATTAGACTAACTAATTATTCTATTGCAAGAGGTTATCGTATTTACAGAGTTGTCAAAGAAATCGGAAGTGGGCTTAATGATAATAGAAAACTTTTGTCAAATGCTTTGCAAGATCCAAATTATAATATTTTGGTTGCAGAGCATCGGGATAGAGTGACTAGATTCGGGTTGAATTACATTAAATTATTATTGGAGGCGACAGGTAAAAAGCTCGAAATTGTTAACGATGCGGATAATGAAAAAGATGAATTGATGCAGGATTTAGTTTCAGTAATTACATCTTTTGTACAGCGCATTTACGGGCTGAGGAGGGCTAAACGTAAAACTGAAAAGTTAATTGCAGAATTGGAAACAAATGGAGTAGAGGAATGAGGTTGGTAGAACGACATATTATTAAGATAAACCATCGGTTTTACAAAGAAATTGATGATTTAGCATGGCGTTCTAAAAATCTATATAACTACGCCAACTATTTAGTCAGACAGTCCTTTATTAAAGATTCCGCCTATCTAAACAATGTAGCAGTATTCCATCTGGTCAAAAAACATGAGTCATACACGGCGTTACCAGCAAAAGTTAGTAACCAAGTTTTGATGGCTCTGCATCGTAACTGGAAGTCATTTTTTGAGGCACAAAAAGCATATAATCAAAACCCATCCAAGTTTAATGGTCGTCCAAAGTTACCCAAATACAAGGATAAGCTTAAGGGGAGAAACATAGTAATTTATGAATTAGGGGCAATATCCAAGAAAACCTTGAAAGAAGGAATTATTAAATTATCGAAAACTGCGATTGAGCTTAAAACATTTGTCAATAATGTCAAGGAAGTAAGATTGATTCCCAAATGTGGGCAGTACGTGATTGAAGTAGTTTATGAATTGGAGGTGGTACCACAACAATTAAACCCAGATTGGGTAGCTGGGATTGATATTGGGTTAGACAACTTAGCGGCGTTAACTTCAAACAAGCTTGGGTTTAAGCCAGTACTTGTTAATGGACGACCACTTAAGTCAATCAACCAACAATACAATAAGGTAAAAGCGAAGCTTCAATCCTACCTCAAAGGCAATGCTAAAACATCGATTCGGATCAACGCATTAACTTGTAAGCGCAACAACCAAATTGATAATTACTTGCACAATGCCAGTAGATGGATCATTAACCATTTGGTCGATGAAAAGATTGGGACATTGGTTATTGGTAAAAATGACCAATGGAAACAAAAAATTAATCTTGGGACAAAGACTAACCAGAACTTTGTCGGTATTCCTCATTCACGGTTTATCGAGCAATTGCAATATAAATCTGAACTGGTTGGGATAACCGTTTTGATTAATGAGGAAAGCTACACTTCCGCCTCGTCGTTCCTCGATTTAGACCCAATCCCTGTTTACAAAAAAGGTGAAAAGCATACATTCAGTGGTAAGCGAATAAAAAGGGCTTGGTATAGATCCAGTGATGGTAGACTTATCCACGCAGATATTAACGCTAGCCTGAACATTATAAGAAAGGTATTCCCAGCGACGTTGAGTTCAGGGATAGAGGATATTGCAGTATATCCTTTCCGGGTAACACCGGGAAAAGTTGCTTGAGGACGTTTGTCCATAAAGTTACTAACTGTATCAGTTAAATCGCGATCGCCAAGAATACAATTCTGTGAGCTTGTAGATCGAGCGTTCCAGACTGACTTCTGCTATCTTTAAGTGATGAATTATTAAAAATTAAATGCAACCTAAGCCGGGGGAAACCTTGGTTTTTTTTATGGCCAAAAGAAATCGAGCTGCTAAAAGAACTGCAACCAGACAAATTGTTGAATCCCCAATCCCCAAGGCTAACCACAAAAAGGTTGCTGCTGTTGGGGCTTTTCCCAATAGACAAGCATTTGATTCCAATACCAATTTTAATAATTCTTTCAAAAAAGAAGTTACTCCTGATTTGCTCAAAAAGCTTGCGGAGAACGTCTTATTTGACAAAGCCATTGAACGAATTTCCAATGGAGTTGCCGCAATTCCTTGGGTAATCGATCCTCCAGAGGAACTAAAAGATGATAAAAACGCAATTCAGCAAGCTAGAAGATTAACCCGCAGTTTAAAAAAGCCTAGCAACGATATTCGTCACAATACTTATAGAAAATTTATTAAATCAGCAATCAAAGATTTATTGATATTTGGTTCTGCTGCGATCGAGAAAAAGCCTGGATACGACGATGATAAGCAAGCTTTTTGGTTGTGGAGTACAAGTCCAGAGTTTATCAAGATAGATCCTGCTTGGGATGGGGATTGGGATGAACCCCGATACTGGTATTGTCCAGCCAAAACTAGGGAAGAGAACTGGATTCCTGTGTTGGATGAGAATATGTTTCTGGTTCAGGCAAAAGTCAGTAGTTACGAGATTGTCTGTCCTTCTCCTATCAAGTTAGCCTACGACGATATAAATACTTGGATGGGTTTACATGGATATCAGGCTCGCACCGTGAACAACGGTGTGCGAGATTACATGATTAACCTGGAAAATGCTGGAGAGGACGAGATTGAAGGATTCAGAGACTATTGGCGTACCAACGTCGTCGGCAAGGGAGAAATCCCGATTATTGGCGGCAAAGTTTCTGTTGTAAAGTTCGGTGCGAAGAACGATGAAGAACTATTTTTGAAGTATACAGAATTCTTGACTGGGTTAATTGCTTTGTATTTTGGACTCTCGCATCGAGACGTGGGGAATCAAAGGGAGGATAGTTTTGCTACAGCTGATGTTGCCCAATCACACTCTTTTCAAGATGCCATCCTCCCAATCGCTCAAGTGATCATTGACGATCTCAACAATCAAATTGTTGATTTTTATTATCCTGATTACACTGTCCAAATCGCTGACACCGAACCTAGAAAAGAAATAGAAGAAGCGCAACGAGCAACTATATTATTTCAAGCTGGCTTAATTACCAGAAACGAAAGTCGGAGAATGCTAGGGGAGCCACCATTAGAAGGAGGAGATGTATTCTTCGATTCCAGCAAACCGGGAGATATTCCACTCCAACCTGGAAATACTGGTTCAAATATTCAAAATGTTAATGGTAAAGAACAATTATTTTCCCAAAATGGAGCTGCAAACAACGGCAAAATTAAAATAAATCGAAGGTTAGATGACAAAATTCGAGTTTTACAATCTAAAAATTAAAAAGCATCTTGTAGAATTTAGATACAGACAGTTATAATCTCTGTAATTTCAAAAATAACTAAATATCAATCTCAAGCGGGAGGCAAAAAACCTTCCGCTTTTTTGCATTTTTATGTTCATTCAATCCGCAGGACGAGTACTATCACAAGCCAATACCTCTCGACTGAAAGCCCTATTCACCGAGATAGGTTCTGTATTGGTCGATGCGAGTGTTTTGTCGTATGAAGATTTAAAGCAAATCTTGGACGAGCAGTTAGGTAAAACCATTGATAGTGCAGAAGCGGGATCTGGTATTCAAGCAGGTAAATTTGCTGATTTCATTCAACAAAGAACTTGGCAGCAGGCAGTTGGCACAGCCATAGAAACCTTCCGCAACCAGTTTTTTGAACTGTATGAAATGTCAGATCCTCAAATTATCCAAGTTCACGGTAGTGGTAAGGAACGCAATGCGATCGCCTTAGAACTGCTGACGGATTTTGGTGATTTTTTGAAAGAAAAAATCAACACTTATCCTGGATTTAACGATTCAGTTCGGATCATTCCGACAGCTTACATGTCGCCCAACTTTTATGCATCGGCTAGAACTGATGAGTCAGAAAGTGTGGCAGTTGAAGCTTCGGTGAGAGAGATAGATTTAACCTTCAATTGCGAACTTCAAGAAGTCGTTTCCGCAGCAGGGCAGACTGCCGCAGTTCCGAAGGCTTTAGCCAACAGATTACCGATAGAAGGTATTTTGTGCTACGTAGATGAAGTTTCTGAATTTGCTCCTGCTAGAGGTTCCGAACTGCCTCTATTTGTCCCCAGGAACGTGGGCGAGTTGGCAGCTCAAGCAATCAACTCCTCTGGAGGATTGCCGTTAGATGCCGACGACAGTCTTGGCAAACACGCCAATGAAGAGATTGTCGGGATCATGACAAGTGCAGAAATCGTTGGCAATGAATTTTGGGTAAAGGGGCATTTGTTCCCGTGGAATAACCAGAAAAAGGTGGCTCTAATTTCTGCAAACAGCAAGACATTAGGGATGTCCATGAACGCTCATGCCAAAACTCAACCAAAAACTATTGACGGAAAAAAGGTCACGTACATCACTAGCCTCGACATTTTAGGGGCAAACATTTTGTATGCCGAAAAAGCTACTTACCAAAAGACCAAAACGGTAATGGCTCCCCATATCATCGCAGCGTCCAAAGAAAGTAATCAGGAGGAAGAAAAAAGCATGGAATTAGCTACACAACAACTAGCAGCAATCACTGATACCCTTGCAGCTCTTGCAAAGGATAGTGAGCGAAACAGCAATGTCTTGCTGCAATTACAAGCAGTAGTGAACGAACAAACCAACAAAATTAATCAGCAAGCTAGTGAAATCAGAACTTTACAAGCTGAGAAAGAGCAACAAGAACAAGCTATTGCCGCAGCAAGGCTTGAAGAAGCTAAAAAGCAAGAGCAGCAAAACTTGATTGCAGCCATGTCCCTTGCCATCAAAGAAGACAGAGAAGCTTTCAAGCAAGAAATTCTAGCCTCTTTACCAACTGCTGGCGATCGCCGTCGTCCTCCATCGCGGACAACCGGTGGGTTAGTAGATATTGTAGCTCAAGGTAACAATACGAACACTATTAGCGCTCAACAGCTAGAGCTAAATGACGCAAAATCGCGTCTAGCTGCCCTTCGTCAAGTTGGAGTAGTAGGCCCAGAACGAGCCAAGCTCATCGAACAAATTAGCCGCATAGAAGCTCAAATGGCTTCCTAGTTTTTTAGGTAATCAATACTTTTCAAGGAAATTCATGGCTGTAGCACAGAATATAGGATTTTACGATTTCAAAGAGACAGATACTTTACTGCAAGCCTCCACAAATTTAAATGGTTTCTCCGTCAACATGAACTATGACGATGAAATCCAAGACTATCGCCGCATGGAGACTAAATTATGGCAGTTGATACTTGCTGGAAATAAAAAACCAGCAGCAGCGCCCACAGTCCGCAAAGTTATTAAGGACAGACGTGCTAAAATTGGTTTTGTAAATCGTAACGACTTAAGTGATAGTCAAAGCAACATAAAAAACGATTTACGACGCAATTTTGACGATCCGGGGCAAGAAGTAAAAGCGATTGCAGCTAGACTATCTTTTCCTCACTTTGCAAGGTCGATGAATGACCAGCAAGGCAGGCCCTATGGGGACGAAGTGGCGGAAGACACAGACGATATGATGCGAGAAGCTTATCGTTTTCTAGAGATGATGTTGTTCAATGGTGATGCAAATACAAACCCTCTTGAATTCAACGGATTGCAATCGCAAAGTATCTTAGACGATCACGTTTTTCAAGTAGATATTCGAGGAGTACAACCTCAAAGAATTTGGCAAACTGTTAACGAGATTGTCATGCGTGCGACAACAGACAGAGAAACTCTGCGCCGAATTACGCATGTCTTTACAACAGGTGCAGCTTATGTTGCTATTCAGCAAGAAGCAGAAGCTTTTGGACTAAAGTTATTAGAAAAAGAAGTTGTACCAGGCTTAAATGTACCCTCAATCATGACTGGAGATGGCGAAAAACCAATCATTTCTTCTCCATATCTTGATGATCTAGCCAACGTTTCTGGGCACGATGTTTTACGTGTATATTTATTAGATATAAATGCCGTAGAATGGCACGGAGTTTACCCATTCGGTGGTGAAAGAAGCCTGGAACCACAAATATTTGACGTTACTAATTATCTCAACGGAGAATACTTAGTTACTGAGCGTATGTTGCTACTCTACGGGACGCCCTACCTAAAAAATAACGGCTTGTATCGGATTGATATCCTGGCACCATTGGGCAGTGCTTGGAACATCAGCTAGCCAGCAGACAACTTGAAATTTAGCCAAAACAAAAATGTAAACTCTAGCTGATAAAGATAATTCATCGGGATTTTGAATCTTAAATTTGGAGCAAAACGACGTGACTTTGTATCAACCAACAGACCTTTGGGAAAATGATGAGATTGATGTTCCCTCCTATGGGACGATCAAGAAAAAACCACGTCTAGATTTGGCTGGTTTTGCTGCTAGCTGGTTGTTGTCCAAAAACTATGTTGTTCTTTATGAAGGCGAAGGACAAGTTGTAGAAGAACCACCTGCTATCATCACGTCATCAACAGGAGCCGATCTGGCAAATACCAAAAGAGTCCGTCCCAATCCCAGGACTGCTAACGATCTTGAAACTGGCACTGGGACTGTCTAAATGTTTCCTTTAGCGTACTTACTGCCAGAAGAGTTGCAGTCTTATTTAATCCAGGGGGGATATTTTACGCCGACAAATGTCCCCACTTTAGACGATTTAGAAATTTTTCTGTATGGGCTTGAGGCCCTATTTGATGCTTGGGTAGGGCATCGCATTGCTGCAACTCCATACACCGAAGAACGGATTAGCAACGCCAGCGGTCTGATTACTCTGAGCAAATATCCGGTAATTGAAGTCAAACAAATTCGTTACAGAGCGCTAACTATCGTCAACCAACTACCACAATCACCAGCGCTGCAATATGTCCCAAAAGTAGATGCACTCTGGCAAGGAGGCAGAAGTATATTGGTAGGCAGTGTTGGGGATAGCTATAAAATTGATTACACTGCCGGCAGCGCCGAGATACCTCTGCATTTGAAAAAATGCCTCTTAAATTTAATTAAAAAAATGCTCCAGGAGAATCCTGGAGCTATCGACGTTGGTATTTTGAATGCTTTTGCCAACGCTCCAAATCGCGACCTGATCAGCGTCCACCTGCCTGGTGGTATCAGCCAAACCTTCAAGATTGGGGAAACTAATTCCAAAGGTAGCGAAGGGCAATCTAGCAATACTCAACTAGACCGAGCATTAGCTCCTTTGTTGCGATTCAGACGACAGACGATTACTTAGCAGTGCTGAGTGCTGAGTGCTGAATCAAAGACCGTTCCTCAAGGAGCGGAGCATCTACCGAGTGCAAAAATACTAAGTATTTTTTCTTACTCTTTACTCAGCACTCAGCACTCATTAATCAGCACTCATCAAGATACCTTTGCTAGCTCTTGGGCGATCGCCAGCGAAAGCAAAGGAGGTACAGAATTGCCTATTTGTTGATAAGCTTTGGTTTTTGTGCGAGCAAATCTAAAACCATCCGGGTATCCGTGCAATCTTGCCGATTCGCGGACAGTAATGCATCTACCTTGGTCTGGATGGATTGGGCGTGGCGGTGTGTGATTTCCATGTGCTTTATCATACGCAGCTCTTAAAGTGTTGCTTCTGCCTCCCCATGCCAGCTTTTTAAATCTGCTAATGGGTTCGATCTTGTTGGGAAGAGTTGCTAAAAATCTTTCCTGTACCTCTGGCGAATGACTGGTACGCTGCATCCCTGTAATAACTTGAATGTTTACTTTTTGATTCAATCTTCTAACGTAGTCGCTAGGAGAACCAAGCAAGCTGTAATCGATCGCATCTCCTTCTAACAACTCTGGGAAATTTTCCACTTCCGGTAAATCTGCGATCGCATCTTGAACCGTTACTTGTTCTTGAGAAGGTTTAGGAATCCGGGGCAATTTATTGCCTACTAAAGTACCAACAACAATAATCCGATTTCGGTCTTGCGGCGTACCGTATTCCGCAGCGTTGAGTTTTCGCCACGAAATTCCGTAACCAATTTTTCTGAAGCTTTCTAGCAAGGCATCGAAAACTGGCTTAAATTTTGGAGCAATTAGTCCTGGGACATTTTCCATGACAAAATGCTTTGGACGCAATAAAGAAACCTTATTTGAGAAATCCCAAATCAACAAACCTCTAGGATCATTATCCATCTGACGGCTTTGAATACTGTATCGCTGGCAAGGAGGCCCACCAACTAAAATTTGAATATCTGCTCCAGCTATTTTTACAATTTCTTCCGCTGTAACTTCAGTGGCTGAACGATTAATTACATGCGTACTTGGATAATTTTGAGAATATGTAGCTGCATGGATGGGATCTTTCTCAATTGCTACTTTCACTTGAAAACCAGTTTGGTGAAAACCCCAAGTTAAGCCACCTACTCCAGAGTATAGATCGACTACTGTTCCTAGCATGACTGTGTGAAATTAATGAGTTATTTGATAATACTATATACCTGATTATTTTGGCAAATAATTATTAGTATTTTTTGTAGTATGTAGTGACAAAAATACAAAAGGATTGTATAATTAAGATAGGAGAAAAACTCCACAGTTTTTAACTATTTTGAATATTTACAAGGAAATAAATTACATTTCCTTGTGTCTAAACAACATATATTATAAAAACATGAAAGACCCAATTATTAGTTTGTTCACGGCAGTTTTTGTCTTGGGATCTTTTTTGTCAGATAATACTGACAATAGGATTCTATGCAGGGGATGTACTCGCAATCCCAGGCAACAAGTAGAGATACTTGTCAATCATTTTTAAAATAAAAGCCCTTTGCTATCATTGAATAGCAAAGGGCTTTTATGTTGAAAATGAACAATTTGTTGCATCCTAGCGGAATTAGCTATGAGATTTTGGGTAAATACGTTCGCGATACTTGGGTTGAGTGGGCAAGCCGTCAAGAAAATCCGAGTCCAAAGCATTTAGAGACTTGGGCACAAATTCAAATCACTCAGCCAGAGCAAGTTGAGATTGATATTTTAATTGGCAAAGCTGTTGCAGATTTAGTTTGGCAGCAGCAAAAGAGCTAGACTTCTGCATACACAGGTTCCCCTAAGCAAGCCAGGATTTCATCAAAACAAGCTCTAACTGGAGCATTTGTGTATCCCTTGGCGATACCTTCGTCCTCATACTTCTGGATAATTCTTTTAATATTTTCCAGAACAGCAGATTCGTTATTTCCAAGCAAGTACTCTTCTGAAAGGGTAGAAAACCTTTCTTTTAAGAGGGTATTCTCTGCTTGCAAATTAGCAATTTCTTGTTCCCCTTTTTGGATCTTTTCAAGCAACTTCTCGTTTGCAAAATTCAATTGTTGATTTTCCAGAGCAATATCATCCAACCTTTTTTCTAAAGATTTACATTTTTGCTTGAGGTTGATTACAGAAGAATTTTTATTAGATTTTGAAAAAGTTCCTTGAGTTGCAGTATTTTTATCTTTTTCTCTAAGAATTAACTTTAATTTGTCCGGAGGCAAAGTCGCTTTTAGTTTACTGTAATAAGCAGATATAGGTTGTGATGATTTAAATCCAACTAATTTCCCAACTTCCCGCAAACTTAAATGCGGATATTTAACCAACATCTCATAAACAGTATTTTCATCAAACTCCTCTTTTTTATGTTCATCAATTGGACTACCATTTTTTTCTAATTCAATAGCTTGCTGATACGTGGCAATGCTCTCTATAAAATTGACTAAATTTTTTTGACTAAATAATACATCTCTGTATTTTCCACTCAGAACTTCCCATTGATCGTCAGTACAAATCAAAGCCTCATGTTGATATACATAGTTTCCATTTTCTAATTCTAGAAGTTTGTTTTGATGTTTTCTGACCGCTAATCTAACGACAGCATCTATTTCCCATGTATCCCAATCTCTTACCACTTGCGACTGTGGGAGTTCCGCTAAGACTACTTTGCCCACGGCAGGGTTTAATGCTGCTTCTGGAGATTTCAAAGCATCTATTGCTACCAAAGTCTCATAAGAAGGCAATGTTTTTAAGCAAAGTTCTAACGCATTAAGCGAACTTTGCAAGGCAGAGTATAAAGTTTTAAAACTTTCAATCTTTCTGCCAATTCTATATATTTCCGAATTTTTCTTCCATACTTGGCGATCTGGCTCCACCTCTAGCAATGTCTCACCTTCTTTAGTGTCAAGTATTTTACACAAAAAGTAAGGTGGGATCTGATAGTATGAGGTTCGATCTCCAAAAAATAGGGCTTTTCCCCAAAAAACTTTACCTAACGCACAATGAGCCATTTTTCTCCAACTGATAGACCTCTAACCATGATAGCTCATAACTAAATAACTTTCTGTTTAGCCAAGCGAATAATATATCTGCGTTGGCTACCAATTGTTCTCTAGCTTCAATAGCCGTTGGCGCATTTTTTCTAGCTTGATAGTCTCCAGACAGCAATTCGATGCGAGTGGATGAATAACCGATAGAATCAAATCAAAACAAAAAAGCCCCGACAAATCTATGTCGGGGCTGAAATGCAGAAGCTTCTGAAATACGGTAACATAACGCATCTCTAATATGGTTTTGCCTTTTTATTAAATATAAATATGACCTAAATCTATATTTGCCGTTACGGTATTGTTCCTTTCTTATATTATTGTAACGTTTATTTAACAGAATGTCCACAGTCCCTATTTAATTTTTGACAAAAATACTGGCGTATCAATAACATTGATACGCCAGTATTTTAATAAGCTAAATCTATATGTTGTAAATATTCAATGATACTCTGGTTATTTGTCCTAGCAGTTACGTTCATCCCATCTAATACGAGACAAATCAAAAAAACCAGCAATAACAACCTTCTTCTCAGTAATTTTAAACATTTTTTTGCTCTCCATTTATATTTCTATTATATATAAGTAATACTTATCTATAATAGTATAGTAAATAAAAGCTTTAATTTGCAAGGGTTATAGACTACAGTTATCAACAAAACTTGTGCTAAATTACTATTGTAGTATACGTAGTATAACGGGTATAATGGAATAGTAGTAGATAAGTAAAAACCATGAACTTTTTACAACTTAAGAAGATTATCTGTTTTATTGAAGACACTTTAGAAGAAGATGGATACGAAGATACAATTGTTATACATCATCTAGATGAAATCTTGTATTTCATGTGGATGGTGGATGGCAATATGCTGACAATTCAAATTCCTTGCGAATCTAAAAATAATCGCAACGTGGCTTCGGTCATTACTACATTTTGCCGATTAGAAGAAGTAGCAAGAACTTGCAAAGATTATGTTGGATCTATAGCGTGTTGGATCAACAAAAACCCAACACTATTAGAACTAAACATAGGAGACTTTAGTTTCTCTTTTGATACAATCACTGATGCTAAAGCAGTGTGGCAAATTCCTAAAAACTGGGAATTTGAAGAACTTTATGACGTTTTAACCGACTTTGATTTAACTGGCTGGAATAGTTTATTGTCAGCTGCTGCGATCGCCAGTAAGAACAAAACGAAAAATAAGTTATTTCCTGCAATGCAGGGAGTAAATATTAATTGTTTCTCTGACATTATGGAGATAGCAGCAGTAAATAGTACTGTTTTTCTCTACAAGTATGTCAAAGTAAAACAAGAAGTCGCCCAAAGATTTTCATTTACAATATCGCCCAATGCGATATTTCTCCTAGATACGATCTTGGAGGAACCCGGAGAAAACACCCGCATCCGAATAGACGAAAAATTCGTCTGTTTTACAGCGACCAGCAAAGAAACAGAATTTGTCGCTTCAGTAACAACTCCCTTTATTCATGGAATTTATACCTATCCTAAAATCCCCATAAATAATGTATCCATTGACAGAATAACTGTTGGGAGTACTCATCTAATTGATGCCATAAATCGAAAAAAACAAGAATATCATCTTGCACATCATAAAATGTGTAGTTTCAAGTCAGCAGTTGATGTACTCTGCAACCAGATAAACATCAACGTCAAAAATAATTTGGCTTTGATAAAATTCTACACAGGAGAAATCCTGTATGTCTTGTCCCTTGACAAAGATACCCCCGATTCATCCTTCTGGACAGATATCGGGCAACTAAGCGAAATCCTGACCGACATCAACGAAGATAAAGTCTTCTTTATCCTCCCCCAACAGGAACACCAAGGTTTGGTCATTGAAACCGACACCTGTCAGTATACAGTCATGGGTTTGATAAAACGCGATCGCCAAGAAGCAAATTGTGCTTTTAACGATCCAGTTTACAAGAAAGTTCTCTACTCCTCGCCAGGAATGAGAGCTTCAGAGCCAACCTTGGACATTGTACTAACAGAATTTCCCGTCCAAGAACACATCTTCCAAGAATGGGAGATGAAATCCAGACAATACAACGCAGACTGCCCCTATTCTTGGGGAGTCGCGAGAATCCACCAAGAAACGCTTTCTGAAGAAAGCGAGGACTTGTGCGACAACCTCGACTATCTCTACAAAAATTATCAAAGGAAAAAGGGAGAGGTAAACGAATCGCTAGAACTTGTCCATAGCCTTTTAAACGAGCTAAGAAATGGCTTGGAAGCTAAAACCGAAGATGAAAATACGACTTCAGAAACTTTCCAAGAATGGCAATCTTTAATTCAAGAAGGCATTCTTTTGCGAGGACGGATAATCGAGGATTATCTGTCTTTAGAAAAAACATATCGAGTTGAAATGAACTTCAGATAAAACATCAGCCCTAGATTGATATCTAGGGCTATTTTTGTATTTATTGGTACTTGTAGTATACGTAATATTAAGGTTACAATAGAGTAGTACATTCAATTAACTACGATGAATATTCAAGATGTCTATACCGCTCTATCCTATATAGAAGCGTCTTTTAGTGCAAGCTTTGTAAATTATGATGCTTCAATCGTCATCCATTATTCGCAAGCAAATTTATACTTTGTTTGGATGATGGGCAACGATGTATTGAGCTTGAAATTTCCTTGCGAGGCAACAGGCGACGAAGCAGAGATATCGGTAATGGTTGATTATGAAGATTTTGCTGACATAGAAACATTCAAGTTGAATTTCCCCGATCTAACAAAGAGTTGTCGAATCAGTCTTTCTCCTGATGCGTTGGAACTGCACATTGATGATTACAAATTTACTTACGATAAAATTGTATACATTAATGAATACTTTAACGGGTATCCTTGCCCTTGGAGTTTTGCAGAAGAAGTGGACATTTTAACATTTATTGATGTTAAAAAAATAACAGAATTGGCAGCAGCAGCCATCGTGGCTATGGACAATGATCGAGACGATATTGCTGTCAAGCAATACTCTCAACTGAGAGGAGTTAGTTTTAATTGTTTTTCAACCGTCATCGAGGTAGCAGCTTTCAATAAAACAGTTGCCAACTACCAATACTTCGATGGGTGCAATCAAATCCCTAAAGCTATATCTTTTGTTGTGTCCCCAGAGGCGCTTTTGCAATTAGCAGAGGCAGAGCGAGAAGGATTCAGCCAAGTAAGGATAAGCCAAGGCGATAAATGCATTGTATTTGAATTACCAGGGGAAAATTGTACTTTTGCAGTGACAACATTATGTATTCCTGGGTTCTTCTGTTATCCGAGAATGCTGATGAATAACATCGGCAATGATCGGATAACTGTTAATCGAGCCGAAGTAATTGAAACTCTGCGACCAGAAATCTTTAAAGATAGTAATCGCGATGGCGTTCCGCGCTATGACAGAGCGGTAAACGTACTATTCAATGAAATTAAACTGCAAACCCAAGGTAGCCTAGCATGGCTAGAAAGTTCTGATGGCAAAGGGCTTTCATATCACCTCAAATCATCCTCCAGAAAAGAGTCTTCTGTATGGCTGGATGGACATAAATTGTATGACATCCTGCTGCGTCTTCAAAGCGACGAAGTGTACTTCGTAATTCCTGACAATAACTATGAAGGAGTCGTAATCGAAACTGATAATTGCCAATATATCCTTCTAGGATTGATGAAATGCGATCGTTGTAGCAATCCCACAAAAAGGAGAAGCCTCCAACCTGATCGAGAAGTTTTGTATTCCTCCAGCTTGCAAAAAGAGGTAACGCTGGAAATTGCAATGGTAGAAATACCATTACAGCAGTCTTTACTCGAAGAATTAGAACTTTTTGAAGAAAGATATGATTTTGATTTAAACGGAGAAATCATGTCGGAGGATTATGATTTTTTGTCAGTTAGTGGAATCGGTTTATTAGACGAGATAACTGACATCGAATTAGATTGCTCAAAAAAAGGACTATCTTTCCCCGAAGATCGGGCATTGATAGCCGATCTAAAAACTAGGTTCAACTTAGCAATGGCAAACTTCGATCACAGTATTGAAGCTACTAGAGAGTGTGCCAAAGTACTAAGTGAAATTTTTCTAATTAGAAGTCGCTTATTACGAGAATTGCTTGGTATTCAAGCAACATATCAAGCACAAATGACACTCCGCTAATATCAAAATAGCCTCAAGCATACGTATACTTGAGGCTATTTTATTGTGTAAATTGTTTATAATAAAAGTAGGCAAGTAATTGATTTCAATGGAGAACAAAATGAATAGTTGCTATGAAGTCATGAAACTAAATCATGATGAAGCTGAAGCATTGGTAGGTAAAATAATTGATTTAAGAGGTGATGCAATGGTTGTTCATCTCGATGAGATGTCTGCCATATTACTAGGAACCCAATACGATGCAATAGTTGTCTGGAAGCGCATTTACAGAGGGAAATCACTTTTAAATGTATCGCTCCCAGGTATTGAGGATTTTTATTTTCAAGCTTGGTTTTATCCGAGTCAAGATTTATATCTTTCGGTGTTGATAGAAAAAATTTACGTATGGGCTAAAAGGTACAATTATCGTCACCTTAACGTCCATGCTTTAGAAGATTACTGCAAGTATCTAGGCGCAACTGATTTCAGTTGGAGCTAATGCAGATATCCCAATCATCCAATCAGAGCAACAATAATGAAAATCTACATTGCGAAAATTCATGGATGCGATTTTTGTGGATCGTCAGACCTGCCAGAGCATCAGATGGTTTGCGATCGCTGTTTAATGAAAATAAAACCACGAGAGGAGCGAGAGCGTAAAGAAGCGATCGCGGCATTCATCTCAAATCATCCAAGACAGGAACTACCAGATTGCTTTTTACCAAAAACAATTTGGGTCGAAGACGGAGGTTGTTTACTTACCCTATCCGAGGATAAGCAAACATACTTCAATAACAATTTGGTTTGGAAAGCAGCAGATTTGATTTTTGCTAATCCAATGCAGGGATTTTTGAAAACTACTTCCACCAAGTTTGACGTTGAAGTAACTTTATAAATTCAAATGGAGAGCAAGATGAAACTATTAACCAAGGCAAATCGTAGGCAATTGCCAGCCCTTTATGCTCAAGGCAAAAATAAAGACCCAATTGTATACGTGAAATTTTTTACTCCCGATAGCAACTTCACCTGGTATGCCACTGAATTTGATGGGGAGGATAAATTTTTTGGTTTGGTACAGCAAGGACAATTTGAAGAATTAGGTTATTTCTTACTGAGCGAGCTAAGTAACAATCGTGGCCCATCGGGGCTAACAATTGAACGGGATTTATATTTCACTCCGAAGCCCCTATCACAAGTCCGTCGTAAGTAACAATTAAATAAAGGCTATAGACCTAAGTTCTATAGCCTTTATCGCTGTATTAAGTTATACTAGATTAAAGACGGATACTCGGTCAAAAATTTAAGTATATAAAATACTTGTTTGCAGGTAATAGCAGTTACTTAAAATGTATATTTTATTTAGTTATATTTTTGATTAGAATCCTGACTTCCTAGTATCTTTACCAAAAGATACTATATTTCAATTCCTAACAAAGCCCCGATCTTTAACTAGATTGGGGCTTTGTTATAACATCGAAAAAGTATTAAAAACCACTTGACCTGCGTATTTTTACTGAGTACAATAGTAACAAGAGAGCATTCACTCACACTACAAGCTCTTAAAAGGAATTTAACTATGAATATCAATCTTTTTGCCGAACAAGTCATTGTTTTTGGACAAATGATCTTCGATATTATCTCAAAACAGCTTTTTGTTTTGAGATATTCACACGAGCAGTTTTTCTCAGCCTTAATTCAGATATCAATCTGGTTTTTAATAATTATATCTGCGTTTGCCTTATACATAGCCGGATTAATCGCATTGTCCTTCATAAAAGGACTTGTCTCGGTGATTCGCAAACGAGTTGCTTCTAAAAAATCCAAAGAACTATCTCTTGATAGCAAGCAGGTAGATCATTCTACGACGAA
Organism: Nostoc sp. C052; assembly: GCF_013393905.1. Lineage (GTDB taxonomy): Bacteria > Cyanobacteriota > Cyanobacteriia > Cyanobacteriales > Nostocaceae > Nostoc. The sequence continues at coordinate 48,967 of NZ_CP040278.1, read as the reverse complement.
CAACGAGTTTCATGATTACTTATGGACTAATTATAGTTCTGATATTATAGGACTGTATGAGTTCTATAAAAAACCAGAGCAACCCGATTACAACAGAGAAGACAATAATCTCGCTACTAGGAAAGAAATAATAGAAACAGTCTCCAAATACTTCCAAGATTTACCCACAATAAATGCTTACAAAGGTGTATCAAAGGAATAATAAGACAGTCTACAAATACTTCAAAGCAAGCTAGTTTGCTTTGAATATACTACCCAAAAAGCCTATTTACCTCAACGTAAATGGGCTTTTTTGTTGCTATCAAATAGATCCTACTAATCTTTATTTAAGTATTGACGTTAGTATAAAATATTACTATAATAGTGGAATAAGAGAAGTTATTCACTACATAAATAACTTCTAAATCAACACACAAGGATTTTAACCATGATTAATATGAACCTCGGCACAACTAATGTTATCAAAACGTTAGTAGAAGAAACATTTGCAAGTTTCCAAACTTCCAAATCTCAACTACTAGAAGTAACAAATGTCTGTCTAGAAAAGAAAAATCAAATACTTGCTTACTCACACCAAGAACTACTTGATATGAGCAAGAAAAGCCTAATTCAAATCCTAAAGATGACTGCCGCAGTCATTATCACCTACCTATGTGGGGTTGAAACAATACAAGCCGCGATCGCACTACAGACCTTTTTTACAGTCATCGCCGGACTTTTCATGTTTACTATCGCAACAGTAGTGTGGAACACCTTCTTCGTTGTTTATGGCTATCCCCTGATAGCCTGGGCCTACAAAAAGCTCCAATTTGAAGATTATGCCGCAGTCAATATTGAAACAGAAGATCAGCCAACGGCTGAAATTCAAGAGGAAGTAATTCCAGATAGCGACGCACCTGCGATCGCCATGTTGGAAAAAGCTCCACTCACAAATGTTTCAAACAACAAAATAAAAAAGTTTGCCAACAGTCTACAAAACATAGAGGACTTAAGAGCGATTGCAGACTTCCTGAATCATTCCGCAAATACGGTAATCATTCAGTACGATGCAAACACATCCCGTCCTCATCTGGTGGCACAGCTTTCCAATCATTTATTGGCAGTAAAAGCTAAACAGGAGCAACGCTTCCTAGCAGATTTTCCTCGCGACTAAATTACTTTTAGATATCTGCATAGCAGATATCTAACCCAATCACCAATTATCAAAAAAATGGAGAACAAAATCATGGATTTACTAATTTCGACAATCATGCTCATCTCAATTTTCTTTGCAATTATTTGCACTGCCGCAATCACCTTTTTAATAGTGAAAGCGCTTTTTCAAGTCGCAGTGCAAATATTTAAATATTTAATTAGCCCAGAAGGCTTCATCATCTTAGTCGGCTACCTAGCCGCAGCAACTTTATATGTTAGCTACTGGTTCCCAGCTAGCTAACTATTCAAAGTAGGCAGTAAGAACTGCCTACAACAATCAATTACCAACGAAAACCTTAAAGGAGTCAGAAATGTTAACTAGCTTGATTTTCATCATTGCTTTTATCACTCTCGTTTCATTGTTAGTAAATGTGGCTATCTTTATAGCTCCATTGATTTTACAAATAGTTTCGTTTTTAATTGCATTTGTCATCACAGGCTTTGCCTTCATTCTATTTCTAGATGTGGTATTTACCACACTAGTATTAGTTTCATAGTTCACAACTTTAAAATAAACAAACGGAGAACAAAATGGACTTTATTGCAGCAGCTTTCTTAGCACTCTATATGTGCTTCACTCCAATTAACTTTCAAACGGTTATTCAAATTGAAACACCGAGCATTGTTATTCAAGATTTGCAATCTGATTTGTACAAAGACACAATTCAAGTAATCGAAAAAGAACAATGTTTAGTTAACAAATCCCCATCTTTGTCTGATTCAGATAAAGAAATAACCCTAAAATATCTCAACAATTTTGAGAGAGAGCTTAAAAAAGCTCAAATCTTTAGACATATACTAGATAAAAATACAGAAGTCGTTCAAGTCTTTGATAGTAAAGATTTGAAGATTTCTATAAAACATTCAACCAATCACACGAATGACAATCAGTCGATATTCGACAAGATGTTATCGTTAGTCTCACAGAGTTAAGGCAATAAAGACTCCCACTAATTAATGTAATTAGTGGGAGTCTTTTTTTGTGCCAATTTTTAATCTGGAGAGGCAATATCCTGAATTGAAGATAATGCCTCTTCCAACCGCTCGTTTGCTTCTTCAGCTTCCTTGGAAATTCGCTTGAGATTGTTTTCTGCCTTCTTTTTAACAATTCTTAATTCTTTTAATTCCGCTTGAGATTTGCCGCTAAAATTCTGTCCGGGAAGGACAATTTTACCAATTGTAGAATTAATCGGGCTAAATGCAGCCAACTGCAACATCCCACCAACTGCAACGTCAAAACCAGGGATAAAACCGACAAGACTATGGGCTGGTGCTGTTACTCCAAAAGACGTAATTTTAGCAACATTCCTCACAAATGGACTTTCTACATCCAACGTGTCCAAGGTTTCTTCCAAAGCCTTGTCTTTAATTTTCCAAGTGGCTGCACTGGCGACGACACCAGCTAAAGTGGCAGTTACCGCACTGTGGGCAAGGACTGTCGCCAGCGCCGGGATAACAGCTAATGAACCAAGGGTGGCTGCTAGAAATATACTAGCTGGGATTGCCGCTGCGGCAGTTCTTCCCAAAGCTTTCATCAATTCAGAATTATCACCAGTCGATTTTTGCAAGTCAGCACTCATTTTCTGATATTTACTGGCTGAATACTGTGCAGCTTTTGGCAAATCTTTGAGTAGAGCAGCGATATTTCCGGCGCTAGCCTCCTCTTTGAGATTATCTATGTCTGCTTTTACAGATTCAAACGGATCTTCTTTGACAGCATTACTCAAATCTAAACTTATAGGTTTACAAAGTTCGGCAAGCTTTAATCTGGCTTGCTTGGCATAATCACCAAACATCAAGTCAGTCAATTCGCCAGCCAATTCTTTACGTTTATCGACTAATTTTGCTAGATTTTCTGTTGATTTTTCTAAAATCTTTTTATCTACACCTTCTATCTGTTCTTTCTCGAATTTTTCTAAACTTTCAGAAAAAGTAGTTGCTTCTTCTTCTAGAAAATCATGTAACTCAACTGTGGTACCAGGATTCTTTTTTTTGGGTTCAGGTTCTTTAATTTCGATAATTACCTGTGGTTTAGAGTCTACTGCCAAATCGCCAGATTGAGTCGCGAACCTGCCGCTTTCGTCGCGAAAAACCGTTTTATCTGCTCCTGCCCACTCAGCCGGATACTCTTTAGCTTGAGCAGCCTCTAATAACATTTGTAAACATATTAGCCGCGATCGCAAACTATAAATATTTGGTACATTGATCATATTTTTACTTTTGTATAAACATTAATTTTATGTTTCCATTTTTTTCAAAATTTTTATCATTAGATTGTTAAAGAAAAGCCGAAAGAACTATATTTTGCCTATATCTTTAACAGCCGATTCTGTAACTTTTGAGACTTGTTTGGTTTTATCTGAAGCAAATTTACCACCTTGCCTAAATATAGTTTCCCCACCTTTTAGCCAATCAGCACTGTACTCCTTGCTTTCAACTACCTTTGCGAATTGTAAAACTTGGCATTGTAATAAATAACAATTAACTTGCATAAACTATTTCATCCTTTCTACAATATTTCTTAACGAATCTCTCACAGCACGTTCAAATCGAGGATCTTCTAAATACTTCATAAATTCATCGCCAGCACTCTTTCCGTTCTCTGCATTCAGTGTAACCTCAAAGCTGAAATTTATATTTTCTACAACGATTGGAGGACTGCTAGTTGCTGATGTTGTCGTCGCTTGACTTGGTTGAGGTAATGACAAAGCTGGCGTAGGATTGACTGTTGGTAAAACAGTCGGAATCTTACCTTCATTGATAGCACTTAGAAATGCTAAATTTTGTCCCGTTGCTTGAGCATTAACTACAAATTCGCCATTACTTAAATAAGCCGGAATGCGATCGCCGGTACTTGTTCCTGCCCCTCTTACCAAACCACCAACTGCATATTGCTGGGGTGGTTTTGCTGTTTCGGGTGATTTAAAGAAACCGCCAACAAAAGGCAAAGAGCTTAATCCTTGCAAAGCAAAATTAAAGATTCCTTGGATAATCCCCCACAGTGCCTTGAATGGAGCTACCAGCATCGATAAAATTGACTGCCCAACTGTAATTACTGCTTGTCCCAATGCAGAGAAGATAGTCCCCAATCCTCCTACCAAACTCCACAGCAATTTGAAAGTATTAATAATTAAGACAGCTGGTGCTAAAAGAGTTTTCAGCAGGATTCCTCCCAGGAAAATAACTACTTGTATAAGTAAGCTAATTCCTCGAATTACGTTAGTAATCAAGAAACCTAGTACCCTAAAAGGCATCAAAATTGCGTTGACAACACTTTTAACCGCTAACGCCATCAAATCAAAACCCCCACCCCCTTTGCCGCCAAACAAAGCCATAATTGGCTCGAATGGCTCGATCAAAGCTTTACCCGTATCTTGCAGCACTTTCCAGATATTACGGAATTCCGCAGTAATTGTTCCGAAGATGCCGCCAACGATTTCACCAATGCCACTGAATACGCCACTTACAACTTGGAAGACAAAGACAAAGGCAGTTTTGATTAGATAAGCAGCAGCCACAATCCCCAAAATCAGCGGAATGAATGGCGCGATCGCCGCGATTAGTCCGGTGAATCCCACTGCCAAAATTGAAGTAAATATTCCTGCCAAAATGGGGGCAACAAAAGCGATAATCGCGGCAATTCCAGTAATTACCGACCAAATAGTTGTGACAGAGGCAATCACTGGAGCGATCGCTGTCATAATTGAACCAATAATCAATCCAATGTTGGCGATAACTACAAATCCACCAACAATCAGTGCTAGGATTCCCAAAGCTTGAGCAATGGTTTTAATTATCGGCACAATTAACTGGAAGGGGAAAACGATTAAATTCCAGACTGCCTTCCCAACATTGGCGACAACGGAAATTACAGCTTGAACACCACCAATAATCGCCGAGAAAACATTGACGATCGCATTCCAGCCAAAAGCGATCGCACTCCAAACCATCTTGAATCCCGAAACTATTGCATCAACTACCTTATTTAAGGTGTTCCATACACCCCCAAGAACAGCAACCACAACCTGAAAGACAAAGACAAATGCCGTTTTGATTAAGTAAGCAGCAGCGACAATTCCCAGTATCAGAGGGATGAATGGTGCAATTGCCGCAACCAAAGCAGAGAAGCCGGTGGCGAGGATTGAGACAAATATTCCTGCCAAAATGGGGGCAACAAAAGCGATAATCGCGGCAATTCCAGTAATTACCGACCAAATAGTTGTCACAGCGGCAATCACTGGAGCGATCGCTGTCATAATTGAACCGATAATCAATCCAATATTGGCGATAACCACAAACCCACCAACAATCAACGCCAAAATTCCCAGTGCTTCAATGATGGTTTTGATTATCGGCACGACTAACTGGAAGGGGAGAACGATTAAACTCCATACTGCCCTGCCAACGTTGGCGACAACGGAAATTACAGCTTGAACACCAGCAATAATCGCCGAGAAAATGCTGCTAATTACATTCCATGCTGCTTTGGCAAAATCAGTAATTCCTAAAAAGTTGTTTTTGAAAGCTAAGTAGAATGCCCCGACTACCAGTACAACAGCAGCAATCATCAGTAAAACAGGTGTTCCCAATGCCATGATCGATGTCATCGCTGTTTTAGCAGCATTGGACAAGAAGAGGAATGTGCTTGCCATGAAGGAATTTGCTCCCCCAACTACCCCTGCCTCTGTTGTTGAAGCAATTGAGGACTGTGTAGCACCAGTAACTATTGCCAACGCAGATGTCTGTGATGCAACTGCAACGGTAGTTTCTGATGCTGCGATCGCTAAATTTGCTGTAGTCGTTACCGCAGCATCGGCAACAGTTGCAACTTTCTTCCCGACAAAGAAAGCTTTGAGCATTGGCAGAGTTTCTGTAAAATTCAGAATTGCATCAATTGCATCGCTCAAAACAAATAGTGGTGCAGCTAACTGAGGCGAGAAATTGGCGATCGCGTTACCGATGGAAGCGAAAGTCGAACTAACGGTAGTACCTAATTGCTTAAATCTACTAGGCAAAGTCTTATCAACCATTTCGGCGATCGGTTGTTCTGGCGTTGCTTGAGGCGATTCCATTTGCAGCTTCATTTGGTTATAAGCTGCATTTACCTGACGGAACTTCTCAGCATCCCCTCCTTTGTCTGGGTGGTGAATTTGGACTTGTTGTCGATAAGCTTTCTTTAGCTCTTGCAGATTTTGAGGAGCAGCATTCAATCCCAGTAATTTTAAATTTTTGTCTTCTATAGGAGGAGTAGCCCCAGTTTTTCTTTGAGAGTTTACTCCTGGGGGTAGCATTTTCTGTGTGGTTGTGTCTGCTGCTGGTAAAAGTAATTTCAAATTATCTTGAACCGCAGTTGTCTGCGCTGGCAGTAGTTTTCCGGCAACAGCATCGGCAGCAGATTTTCCACTATCTTTAGCTGTCTTCCCTAAATTTTGTAATTTATTTTGAATATCATCTAATGCCGCAGTCCAAGCCTTTTTAATCGTGGATAGAGGACTGGTTGCCAAGTCGTTGATTAATTCAGCGCCAAAACCTTTCGATTTGGAAACAAACCCTTGAACATCAGCAACAACCTTGCCAATGGTTCCTGCCCAAAGATTTTGGACGAAACCCAATACCCCACCAACTATGAGACGAATTGCTGCCATGAAGCCAGTGAATAAAGCCACAGGACTTAGGAAGAAGAAGATACCAGCAGCAACTGTCCCTAAAGTACTCAAGCTAAAAGTGATTGCATCGATGATCGGAGCCAAGGATTGATAAAGGAGATTGGTGATGTAGTTAATTGGTGTAAAAATGAAATTAATCAAAGCTTCCCCCACACCAGCGATCGCCCTCGATACCATCGCGGTAATATCAATCGCCATCAACATTGGCTGCAAGAGGAACATATCGAGTGCTGCACCAAAATTCCTCGAAAAGCTTTCAATACCTCTAGAAATACCAACTATTACCGCACCGACAATTCTAAATGGCAGCAAAATGAAATTTATAATTCCTGCTGCTATTTTGATGAATATTTGAATTACAGTACTAAGCGCACTCACAATAAAGTTGATTGTGCCAGCGATTAGACGCAGAGGAATTAAAATCAGATTGACAACAGCATTCATCGCTGCTCCCAAGGCTCCCCCACTACCCCCACCACTTTGGACTCCCAGTGCAGTAAACAATGGCTGGAATGGTTGAAGAATCATTCCAGCTATCATTTTCAAAGTTTTGAAGATATTCCCTATTTCGTTTTCAAGATTAATAAATACACTGGCAATGGCACTCCAAGCACCTCCTAGCAATAAGCTAAAGAATTCCTTCAGGGCAGTGCCAACCCCAACAACAAAATCACCAATACCGAGGAAATTATTCTTAAATGCTTGATAAAGGACAAACACCCCAGCAGCAATTCCCAAAATTAAGGGAAGAAAGGGTAGCATCGGCGCAATCATGCTCTTGTAAGCAAGTCGCGCCACCCCAGCAACAAATTGGTAGCTACTGGACATAAATGAGTTAGCCCCAGCGATAACTCCTGCTGCTGCACTGGTGGCGCTACTACCTGTAGCAGCACTAGACGCTAAAACGATTGCCGAAGAACCTGCTGCATTTGCTACTACTGCTTCCGATGCGGCGATCGCCCCGTTGGCAATTAAGACTGAGCGCATTACCGGAATAGCTGACTTCAAATCAAAGAAGGCATCGACAAAATCGTTGAGCATAAACAGTGGCGTTGCCAACTGAGGTGCAAAGTTGGAAAGGGCAGAGCCAAAAGACATGAGAACTGAGCGACTACTCTGCCCCAATTTCTCCATTTGCTCAATTTCTTGTTCTGTGCTTTGCTTAATCGCATCCTTACTAGTACCTGTGCTACCCAAACCGGAGAATGGATTTGTAAAAGCATTGCTAACTTTTCTACCCTCTACCTTTGCTACTCCCGAAATTTCCTCTATTTTGGCTTGGACAAATTCAGCAGTTCGTGCCCAATTCTGACGAATCCAGAAAGTTGGGCCAGGAGAACCTTCACTCAAGTCTTGGGAGATTTTTGGCCCTTCCTCCTTGGTTTTCCCCCTAATCTTACTCACTACTCCCATGACCTTCCCGCCAGCTTTGCCCCAGAGGGTATCAACCTTTTGTGCCGGAACTTCAGCCAAGTCTTGAGCGATATTAGCTCCCTCTTCCTTGGTTTTGCCCCTAATCTTACTCACCATGCTGACGATTTTACCGCCAGTCTTATTCCACAAATCGCCAACCTTGGCTAGTGGAGCTTCTAGGAAATTGGCGATCGCCAATGCCAACTCTTGGAATGCTGGGATAGCTTCACCGACAAATTTGAAAACGTTGACGATTAAATCCTTGAGAGCAAAACTGATTCCTGCCACTGCGGTAGTAATCCCGAAAACACCGACAGGAGATAGGATTTTCGCTGCTAGGTCAAAGAATGCTCCCCCAATCTTCCCGATCGCCACCAGGACATCACCAACAACGCTACCAATTCTGACTCCAAACAGCGTCGTATCGGCAATCAACTCCACAATTGCCTTGCCAATTCGGTAGAAAGCTTGCCCAACCTCTCCTAAAGCATCCAGAATCGGTTTAATTGACTGCAACTCTTCGGAAATCCAGACACGGAATCTGGCACTTACTTCATCAATGAAGGTTTTGACTTTGGTACTGATTTCATCAAAAAATAGTTTAAATTTTACAGTTGTTTCTGCTAACTGTTGGGAGACAACACCATAAAAATCTACAAATCCTCGATTTACAAATTCAACTGCTTTGCCAAATTGCTCTTTAATTTCACCACTTAAATATTGAATATCGCCAACAATCTTCTCTACTTTGGCTGTAATTCCTAAGCTGTCGGACAATTCTTTAATTTTTTGGGTAATCGGATCGAATACCGAAGCGATCGCTTTCCCCCAAATTAGCAATATTGCACCCACCAGTTCGATAGCTGGTTTGAATACAGATTGCACGATCTCGGCGAATTGAACAATACCGGAAACGAATCGACCAAGCTGCTTTAAGGCTAGCTTCATCGCTCCAGACAACCCTGCAAACAACCCATCAAACATTTCTTTAACGAATTTCAGTGTTGGTACGAAATACTCAAAAGCGAGTTTTACCGCACCAATCTTCGCAGCCAAAATTGCAATAACTGGATTTAGGGCTAAAAAGGTTGAGGTTAGTCCCAACAATATATAATTAAGATTTTTCGAGAGGAATTTGGTAACTGGAGCTAGACTGGTTTGTAAATTATCAAATTTAGAACCCAATGACTGGACTCCCTTCCCAAAGTTGGCAAACACATATTTAATTGCTTTTACAACCAAATAGAACTCGCCAAACAACAGATAAACAGGTAATACCGCTGGATTGATAATCGCGATCGCCGCAGCAATAGCTACTCCTATACCCTTAAAGGCTTTCAGGTATCCCTTGGTTGCCGAGGTAATTTTTCCTAAGAAAGAGATAACATTGCTAACGGCATCTTTAACTCCAAAAATGAAATTTTTCAGTGGTTGTTTCATTTCTGGAGAGAAGACATCAAGTATTGCTCCCCCTAATTTCCACAGAGCTTTACCTAAATCAACAAATCCACCAATCAAGTTAGTTTTAAATTTTTCAATATCTTGTCCTAATCGCTCAAAAGTCGCACCGATTTTTTGGAACAGGGGAGGAATGGCTGCAAAAAAGTTGTAGATCGATTTAGCCGCATCAAACAAGGCAACGCCAACCCTTACCCCGTAATTAATCACGTACCTTGATGCCCAAGCTGCTTTAGCAGCAAATGCAACAACCTCAATCCCCAACCTCACAAAAATCAAACTGACCTTGAATAAAGCTGGCCCAACTTTTACCGCGAAATCCAGCAAAACTCGTAACGTCGTACCTAGAATCTTCGCAAACATTTGCCCTGTTGTCGCTGCTTTCCGATTCCCCATAGAGACATTGGTTAATCCAGCAATAAATTGCTCTATTCCCCCCACCAAAACCTTAATTTGGTCTTTTAGCTTCCCAAAAGCAATTCCAATTTTTAAAACTTCATCCAATTCTTGAGCAGCGATCGCCCCACGTCGAATTTTCTCAAGTGTCTGCGATATTGCTCCAAACCCAGATTTCAACTCGGTGAAGAATCCGGAAAAGAACTCTGTAGTGCCTTTAAATGCTGTGGTAAAAGCAATATTCATCAGCTTTGCCACATCTTGAGCAGGTTCTAGTAAACCCTTAATAAACCCAATAATTAATTTTGCTGCTTTCTCCCAGGCAGTTGGTATCTTCTCTGTCGGCGAGTGGTTTAGAGCATTGATTAGCTGTTGGGCTATTTTACGAGAAAATTCCACAATTGGATTGAGGATATTCCGGAATCGTTCCGTAAACCCTTCCCACTTCGCCTGAATGCGCTCAATTCCTGCCACTACAGGGTTTGGCAGAAGTTTGAACACCGAGTCAGATTGGAATTTTACCCCAGACAAACCACCCTTAAGGAAACTAAATAACCCTGTGAATTTATTACGGAATTCCGCAATCGCCTTTTTCGCACTACCAGGGATGTCAGCAAAGATTGTCGGAATCGCTTCTCCAAAAATTCGTAATTTATCAAATAATTTCGCAAATACATTCGTCGTTGTCAGAAACTCGGTGAAGGGTTGCCACTTACTTTGCATAAAGGCGAGGACGTTAGCGAAAGTAGTACCCATCACTTCCACGATTTTGATAAATCCGGGAATGAATGAAGTTGTAGCGAGGAAAGCAGCAAGGGATTCCCAGCGTTGCTCTGCCCAAGTTGCAAATTTCTCGATTCCTTGTCCCAGATCAAACATTTGGGCAAAAAATGCGGTGAACATTTGCTTATTTGCAAATGTCGTTAATTTAGCCTCCAATTTATCAAAAAATTGCCACCAGCTAGTGCCAAAATTCCGCAAACCATCAAAGAAGCCAGCAAATTTATTGGGAACACTCAAGACCTCCCTCACCCCTTCCCACTTCTGACCTAATGTTTTCACAAAATCTGCAAATTTCCTGGTGTATTTTTCAGTATTAGTAAACAGATAAGGAATTACCGGAGTAACCTTTAACCAATGGGTAAATTGTCCCCATTTAACTTCTAAAATATTTACGGTAGCGTTGAATTTACCAGAGACATCCTCTAAATCTCGCGGAATCAGCGAGAGGATTTTCTTTTTATTCAGATTTTGAGTAAACTGACTCCATTTTTCGGTCAAGACTACTGTTGTCGTCGCAAAGCCAGATTGGAGTTTATCTAGCTTATCCTCCAAGTTCAGCGATACTGCCACACCTCGCATCGCTTCTTTGGTGGAATTTGCCATATTTTCGACAATTGGTTTTACTTTTTCAGAAGCTTGCGTAAACCCAGTCTCGATAGCTTGTAACACTTCTGGAGAGAATTCTTTCTTGAGACGATTAACAAATCCCTTGGCGAACGAACGCATATATTCAAAGGGAGCCTTTAGAGCAGGGATAGCTGCAACAATCGCAGATATCAATTGGTCGGGAATGCTCAAAATGGCTTTACCTAAAGGCTTCAATTCTGCCATCAGGCGATCGCCAACAATCGAAAAAGTAATATTGGAAAAATCCAATTCTGGGAAAGTAAAGGATTGAATTGCGGTTAAACCTAGTTGAATAAACTCTTTTGCTAATTTAGCGATCGTGATTCGGGCATTATCTACCACACCCAAAATCAAGCCGGGAATACTAGCAACAATACGAATAAAGCGTTTCACTCCCAAAATCAGCATTTCTGCGAGCATTTCCCCGGCTCGTTCTGGAACTTTGAGAATTTGTGCTAAATTCAACAATTGATTTTTGAGAGTCCGAATTGGTGGGAAGATGTTGGCGACAATCTCAAATAAACCCCCGAATACTTCCAGCATCCCTTGTTTAATACTCTTCAAACCAACCTTGAAACCCTGCCCCATCAAAACAAAAGCAGTTTTTAATTCCAAAATCCCGGCATCGAGGAGAGAGGCATCGCCAGTCAAGGCATAAAATACACCTTTAGCAATTTTGCCAAATGCCTTGGCGACGTTAATTACCCCAGTAATGGCAGTATCTAGAATTTGGAAAGCTCCAACTCCGACTTTGGCTGCTCCTACCAAAATTCCTCTTAGTCCTAAGAAATTCGCCACAATCACTGCGGCAACAAAGGCTACACCACCAAGAGCCAAAATGAATGGAGCAAAACTAGTAGCTGAAAGTACTAAAAAGGCGATCGCGCCATTTGTCATCTGGGTGAATCCAGATACTACCCCAGTCACAAAATAACCAAAATTACCGCCAAAATCACCAATCGAATCAGCGAGTTCCCCAAAATTCAGGGTGAATAATGCTTTAGTAGCACGTAATCCAAAATCAACAAAATCCCCACCTAAGACGCCAATGCTCTGCCTAATTTGGGCAATACCTGAAGAGATAGTCCCAGAAGTCGCAAATTGAACTGATATTTTCTCAATTTCTTTGATTGCCTCTTTGGGAGTAGCGACAACTTCGGTTGGTTTTACTGGGGCAGCTACTGCTGTATCTTTTTTCTTTTTAAATGGGTTAAAGGCATCAATCAAGTTCTTCCCTGACTGCACCCCAAAGTCGAGCAATCCACCCAAAGAACCCTTGATTTTCTCGACAGCACCTTCCCAGGCAATTGGTATTTTCTCTGTTGGCGAGTGGTTTAGGGCATTAATTAAGCCGATTCCCCACACTACAGCTTGGGATACCAATGGTAACTCTACAAACCAGGACAAGAAACCCGACCAAGCTTGTTTGATCCGATTGACGCTAGAGACGATCACCGGCACAAGTTTATTTGAGAATTGGCTAGCAGCAGCATTGGTCGCTTTGAGCGTGGACAAGGAAAATTCTGCTCCTGTTTGAGGAGATGTAGCCTTAGCTTGAACATTTGTCGGTGAAGCTACGGTATCAGCACCAAAACCAGAGGTAAAGTCACTCCAAGAACTTTGAATATTTACATTGGTAGAAGCCCAAGTCGATTTCATTAACTCGACTATGGACATAAGAGAATCTAACCCAAACCTTCCCTTGTTAGAGGCGATCGCTGAATCGGGTAAATTTTCACCAGGAGTCACAGACGGAGTTTTCAACAAACTCTGAGAATTTAAAAATTCATTGGTTGCTCCACCAACACTTGCTCCGGCTAAAACTCCTGCTGCTGCATTTAAAGGAGCTACCCCTGTTGCTTCCTTAAATGCTTTGTTCCCCACTTTCAACAAAGTTGATACCAACACAGTCTTTTGTAAAGCTGCTACCATCGCACTTGTAACAGCAGGAATCGCTGCTCCACTAGCGATTGGAACTGCTCCTGCCAATAATACTGGTAATATTTTTTGCAATAACTCGTAAACGCCGACAGAAGCTCTCCCAAGCTGGGCAACAATTTCCGTCTGCCCAGATTCCTCTAAATGCTTCATCGACTCAATTTCTGCTTTGTTTTTTACATAAGCTGCACCAACGGCAAGAGCAATTTTGCTAACTAGTGGATCTTTGATGCTATCGAGGAAAGATGCGGTAGTTTTTTCTACATCTATACCGGAATTATCAGGTAATGGAACCACCAAAGATTTGAGAGTTTCTAAATTATTTGGTGCTGCCAAATTCTTTAATGGCGCTAGGGGAGCTTTTTCCGCACCCCAAAGCGAGTTTTTGATTGGGTCTGGGGCATTCAAGCCCATCTTGAACATTGCTTCCATTCCTGGAGAAGGCTGAACTCCCAACTGTTTGTACAGTTGGTCTTTGACAATCTTAGTAATTACTTCCTGATTGGGATCTGCCAATACATGGTCTAATCCAGTTCCGGAATTTTTGGCAAATTGTATTGCTAGTTGTTTGTAAGCTTGGTCTTCAGCAATGGCACCAAACTTCTCCTTGCTGGGATTTTTTAATGCTTCAACCAGACTCGCCTCCATCTCTGGAGAAATCTGAACTCCTAACTTCTTGTACGCTTCCCCTTTGGCTATATTGGTAATATTCTCTTTACTGGGATTTGCCAATATATCTGCAATGCCAGCCTCTATCTCTGGAGAAGGATGAATTCCGATCTGCTTGTATGCTGTAGCTTTAGCAAAATCAACAACTTTTTCTTTATTTAGATTTGCCAAGACATCAGTAACGTTGCCTCCGACTTTTTGGGAAACCTGATTTTTTAAATATTTATATCCTTCATCTTTAGCTAAATTGACAACTTTTTCCTGACTGGGATTTTTTAGTATATCTGCAATACCAGCTTCCAGTTCTGGGGAAGGATGAATTCCAAGCTGCTTGTATGCTGCTTCCTTGAGGGAGCCAGCAGCTTTTTTCTGATTTATATCTCCAAAGATATCAGCGACTTGTGCAGTTTTATCTATTTTTTTGTCAACCTTATCTATAACACCATCAACCGATTTAGATAAAGATTTATCAATTAATTTACTTGCTTCTTCCGAAACTCCCGGAAGTTCACCAATACTACTACTAATATTTCCAGTAGCTCTTTCCCAAGCCATTTGAGTCACATCGGCGGCACCATGATTTAGGAAACCAACTAACTGCGTTCCGACTGCCGATGCTGGAGTAACCAACGTATCTAAAATTGTTCCAAATCCAGAGGCAAAACCGTTCCAAGAGTTATCAATAGCATCAACAGCATTGATAGCACCATTTTTTATAAAATTAATAGCATCTTCATAGGATTTCTTTGCTTGACTTAATCCTTTCACTGCTTGAAGAACAATTTTTCCAGCATCAGTTTCTAAAGGTGCTTCATTAAGTTGATTGAAATTCTTCCTCGTATTTTCTACAAGGAATCTTGGCTCTACTAAATTAGGATCGTAAAGTGGGCTAGAAAGAGAATCTGTAGAAATCGTACCAGTTTTATATCTCTTTTCAGGGTTAACTATAGGAGTATCAGTTGTTTTAAAATCAGAGTTATTTTTATAGAAAAAAGCATCTCCATGAAAATCGCCAGGAAATCCACTCTTCATCTTTTTGAGATAATCTTCTGCTCCTATTTTTTCCTTGAAAGTGTAATTTTTGGCTGGTAAAAACCTTTCACCTGTAGCTGAGGCAGCATCATTAGAATTAACAAAGTTATTGATCTCTGGCACAGCTAATCCTTGCTGTTTCATGCGAGAGACTTTCTGCTTGTATTGATTATCGGTTGCTGTATCTACACCCAAAGGATCAAAATTATAAACTTTGTCTACATATTGTGGAAACTCTGCTGCTACTCTTTGAGCTATAGCTGTTCCCAAACTCCAGCCAGTTATATCTGTCTTTTTGCCATAATCTTGGTAGTTTTGTTTTAAAACTTCACCAATCTGCTCTTTTAAATTAGTGAAAGATTCATCGCCAACACCTGTCTGAAAAATGTCTTTTGATAAAGATTCTCCGGTGGCATATCTAATCACAAGAAGAGGATTGTCTTCTACGGATGCATCAATAGGAGCAACAACTACCCCTCCAGAATCAGTCAAAGCATCGTAAACATAATTAACAACTTGCTTGTTTTGCGAATGGATAACTTTTAGGGAGGATTTGATTTCATCTGATAGATCGTTGTCTATTGCTGGTGAGGATGGATTTTTTCTTTGATTGATATCAGCTAATACTAAATCAGGTAAAGAATTAACAGCAACGCCACCTCTTGCCAGTTTTTCCATACCCCCATACTTAGCAGATTCAGCCTCTGTAAAAGTAGGTTTATGCTGGAAAGGATTGATAAACTTTTTCCCAACATTTTCGCCTGGGGAACTATTATCTTTTGCTGGCGGTACCACTTTAGGGTTAACCGATTCAGTCTCTAAAACAGTAGGTTTGCGTTGAAAAAGGTTGCCGAAGAATTTTCCAGCACCTGTAGCAAACTGAGAAATTTTGGTTGGGGCATCAAGCAAAAATCCAAAGAGATTAACAATAGTACTAGTAACATTCTTGACCACATCTAGAATGCCTAAAAAGACTGCCTTCAACCCATTCCAAGCTGCACTAATATTTCCTACAGGGTTTGAGAGGAATTTGAATAACAAAAACCCTACTCCAACAGCAGTAGCGACGATTCCAGCCAAGATCACTCCCATGACCAAGCTCATACCTTGCCACGCAATTGGTATCTTCTCAGTTGGCGAGTGGTTTAGAGCATTAATTAATCCCATTCCCCAGGAAACAGCCTGAGATACCAATGGTAATTTTACAAACCATTCAACAAACCCCACCCAAGCATTTTTAACTTCAATCGCCGAACCCCCAATTTCTGACAAAGCTTTACCCATTTGGGTAATTTCGCCAATACTCCCTGGTTTGGGTTCTTTTGCCTGATACATTAGCGAATCTTCATCATCGCTTTCTAAGGGGGATTTGGGAGGGCTTGCATTGGTTTTACCAAGGGCAGAACGGTTAAAAATATGAGTGTATAAAAATTCAACAGATTCCACAATCGAGCGAATTCGATACAAGAATTTCGCTATTTCCGCGATCGTGGCATTCAACGCCGTACCTTGCCCTGCCAAAGGACTCATTACCCTATGCAAGTAAGCCACAGATTTGATAATTGTCGTTAAACTTTTGAAGAAATTAGCAATTTCGGCAATTGGCTGTTGCAAAGGTTTGATTAAATTTGCCGCAGCATTGATGGGAGTCATCAATGCACCGATAATATTTTGGAAGAAGCCTCCTTTTTCAGCACCAGGAGTTGCTGCTGCTGGCGGTGAGGCTGGCTGTTCTGGAGAAACGACTTTAGGCGATCGCTTGAACAAATTTGCAATTGGTGAGAAGATAGCTCCAATCGCTTGACCGACACTCGAACCTGCTTGCAGCAACCAGTTGAAAACGTTGCCAATCCTTGCTTGCATTGCTTCCCAGGCTTCCGGAATTCGTTCCGTTGGCGAGTGGTTTAAGGCATTAATCAACCCTTGAGCAATATCCAGCGCTGGTTGAATAATCGGCATTAATTTAGGCCCAAAAGCCTCAGTAAACTTCTGCCATGCATTTTGAATAAAACCAATCGGAGCAGCAAAGGTTTTCCCTAAGAAACCACCAATTCCTTGAACAATACTTCTAATTCCCAAAAAGTTAGTTTTAAAGGCAAATAGCAAACCAGCGATCGCGATCGCAACTGCACCAATACCCAGTACCATTGGCGCAAAGGCAACTTCCCCAAATCCAATTACTCCAGCTATAGCTCCACCGATACCTGTAACCCCGCTAATTACTGCCCCAGATACTGCCCCAATTGCTCCGAGAGATTGAGCAAAGGCAGTAAACAACGGTGTCGCAATACCGCCAACAGCACCAAGTAGAGTAAAGATTTCAAAGAATTTTGACAATTGCTGGGAAGTATCCTCACTGATAATTCCCATTGTGGAGAGGGAGTAGGATGCCGTTTGCATCGCAAAGCCAACTCCGGTAACTGCTGCCCCAATCGCAAATCCAGCTTTGCCAACGCTGCCAACTGCATTTCCGATTCTATCCAAAAACCCTACAGACTTCTGAGAAGCAGCTTTCATGCTTTGAGTAACTTGATTGCTCGCAGTTCCCATCGTCTCGGTAATTTTCTCTCCAGCTTGCCCTGCTGACTGCGCCATTTCTCCCATATTTTGAGAAACTGAATTTTCAGTTTTATCCCAATTATCACGAGTTTTTGCTGATGGGCCAGGAGAAGCTTCCGAGATCAATCCGAGAATTCTTGCTCCAGTCCAGGCAGCACGCTTGACCATCGACCACCAGGAGTTACCAGTAATATGGTTGGCAGAACGTTCCCAAGCATTCTGACTTCGCAGCGCTGCACCTTGGAAATAAGTACCCAATTTCGCCGTGACACTACCTGCTTTATCGAGAACAGAAGCAAATGCTTTGTTAATTAAAGGTGTAACTTGCACGATTTCGGTAAGAATGCCATTTCGCACATCCATCCCGTGTTGTCGGTACAAATCGTCTGTCATGTATGGAGCAGTTCGGCTTTTTTGCTCAACACCAATTGTCCTTTGGCGATTACTAGTAGCTTTTTCGGCAAATTTGCTAGTTAAATTCTCAAACCGTTTACCAACATTGGTGAAAACGCCATCTAGTTTACTCACCAATTCCCCAACAACGTATTTGGGTGAAGAGAATTTCGCCATCAATTCTCGTTGGGGAAGCAGCTGGTTTAATTTTGATTGAGCAATTTCAGTTTGGCGACGACCTCTTTCTTGCAATTCTGGGGAATAAGGTACGCTGCTGAATTTCTGCCCAATGGCTAAACGTCGCCTTTCGTCAGCGATTTGCTTGTCCAATCCTTTTAGCTGCGGAGTTCGGAATAAACCCAATACCGCATCCTTAACGCTAGTAAACGCATTTTTAATTTTCGAGAAAAAGCCTTGTCCTTGTGCTGCTGATGCTCCTGACTCTACTTGGTTAGTTATCGTTTGGTACAATCCTCGAACTGCACTAACAACCTTACCAGTAAAGGATTGAGCGCCATCACTGTTTGCTGAAGCTGCTTGAGCGGTGAAAAATTGGGAAATTTGACTGCCTTTGTTGGCGATGAAATTTGCGAATTTATTGATAATTCCACTAAAAGGATTTTTACCAAAAACAGTATCGATTTTTCCAGCAAATTGATTTAGACCCAGAGCCAAATTCGTTCGCAGTTTTTCAACAGTATTACTAAAGGTAGTCAGAATTTCGCCTTTAAATCCCCGAACAATATCCTTGGCCACTACCTTGGCAACGCTAACAATTGCTCCTCCCCCAGTTTTATTAACGATGCTCACAAAATCCTTACCAGCATCCATGAATAGCTTCGGTATCTTCTTTATGAGCAATAACTGGAATGGCGTTGCCATTGCACTAGTGAATTGAGCGTTATTCAGAATTTTGTCTTGTACCTGTTTATCGGTGATTTTGAAGGCTGATTCTAAGGATTTCGCTACTTTATCAACATTCAAACCTTGAATTTTCAAAACTTCCGCAACAGTGTATTTCGCTTTTTCGCCAATTTTCGCGATCGCGCTATTGATATCTGCTTCTGATAATCCTTGGCGAGAGAGCATTTGTCTTACGGCATCTTGGCTTTGTGCCCCTTTGAGGACAGAAACTAGAGCTTTATTGGCATCGACACGGTTCAGATTTTGTTTCGATTGCAAATCTCGCAACAAGCGACTTTGCATTTCCACGCGATCGGCTGGTCTACCTTCGTTGCGGTATGTCTTCCCACCTTTAACCACTGTCCCTTTAGGATCTCTGACTAGCTTTTCTTCCCCTAACGCCATTACCCCTTCTAGGGAGTTATCTCTATTAGCTTGAAATTGTTTCTTTAATTTGTTAATGCTAGAAACTAGGTTTAAATTTTGAAAATCCTTTTGAATATTCTGGACAAAGTTTTTAGAATTGAGTTTTTGAGCGTTATATAATTTCTCAATACCAGCAGTAAAGTCTTGGTAAAAATTTCTAATTGGGCTAACGATTTTCGCTGCTAGCGATGGCCCGATAATAGTACGGGATAGGCTTGACTCAAGATCGTTAATTTTCCCTGCAACCCCTTGTTTAAGATTTTCAGCTTGTACCTCAAAATTATCAACATAGGCTTCAATCATTGACTCAATTTGAGCCATTGGGTTTTTTAACCCTACTTCTTGAATTCGGCTCAAAGGAGCGACACCTTTTCTCCCCAAACCCAATTTTTTCTGAATTTCTTCGTAGAAGTTTGAAATATCGTTATTTATATCGTTGATAAAGTTACCACGACGGATAAAATTACTTAATATATTTTTAGTCTGCTCGTCATTAAGTTTTGCTAACTCCTCAAATTGTCTATCGTTTACAGATGCATTACCTGTAATATTTAACTCTTTCTTGATCTTCTCCTCGCCTAACAGCAAATTGATTTGGTTGATTAATGCATCTCTATCCTTGATACTAATTTGTCCGCCCAAAGGATTTCTGTTAGCACCTTTTTGAATGTATTGCTGTAGCTGTGTCTTTTGTTCGAGGGTTAATTTATCAACAATTACTTTGTGGAACTGATTTAACCGATCCACAGTATCAATAGAAAAGCCAGAAATCAATGGCGTGAACTTTTGAATAATTGCATTTACATCTGATTTGAAAGGACTATCATCCTGACTAACGTCAAATTTCCTAGCTCTATTTTTAATAAAGTTTTCTAGAACCGCTCTTTCTTTTTCTGTGATTTGTTTTTCGGCATAAAAAGCATCTTTTTGTGTAGCATAGTTAAAACCTGCATTAGCAAATATAGCTTTCAAACCTCGCTCTCTCAATTTGGCAGCAAAAGATGATTCCTGGGAGTTACGATTTGCTAATGCATTAGTCCGATCTTCTACTTCTTGAATACGACGCAGAGTCTTTCTGTTGGACTGAAACTGTTCGATTACTTGGGGCAGTCCAGTAAAACCAAACAGAGCTTGAAATAAAGATTTACGTGCCTTCCCTCCTTCCTTTACAAGCCCTGAAGTTTGCTGTGCCAACTGTTCAATACCTTGGGTAATTGCTTGCGAACCAGTAGCAATTTGAGGTAAATCTTCAATCGATCTAGCCGCTTTCATAGCTGCTTCTACATTCACACCGCGAAAATCAGAAAATGCCTCCATATTTCTGGCAAGTTCTTTAGTCTGCAATTCATTAAGTTGCAAGACCACTGCATCTAAGGCTTTTTCAAAAGCTACTACATCGGTATTACTTATATCCTTGAGTTGCTTCGCCAACTTATTTAAAACATCTAAGTAAGTTTGACCCGCAGGCATTCCAGAAACAGTTCCAGTCCCTGTCTGCGTTACTTTTTCCAGTCTCGCCATCCTATCCTGCATAGCATTTTGAAACTGCCCTCGTCTTTGATCTGAGCCTATTCCAGCACTGGAATTTTTAAATATTCTTAGCAAATCCTGCCTGAAATCTTGGGAGTAAGTAGCTTGTCCAAGCATTTTAAGTTTTGCTTCTTCATTTACTCCTCGCAGATTTTTGTCTTGCTTATATTTATCCAACTGCATATCAAAGGAAGTGGGACTATAAGCACTCTTGCCCAATGCAGCATCTGGTACTTTAAACATTTTCACGTACAGACTATCAGCCTGGAACGTACCTATATGTAAATTTTCCATCGTTTTTTGGAAGTCTGCGATGATAGTTTGCAAACCAAATCCGTCTTTTTTCGCTAGGTTTTTCAATACTGCATCTGGGACTTGATCTACTTTGTCGTATTGCTGAAAAGTAGCAGTTAGTCCTGATTTATTGGCAATATCAGCACGAGACTTTTGAAAACCCGATTCATCACTTTCGGTTAATCTTCTTTGAGCTTCTGTTTGGGCTTTGCCTTTACCTAAATCGGTCAATTCTAATCTTTCGATACCAAAGCGATTGCGTTTCTTCTCTAACAATGGGGCAATTTCATAGGAGAAGCCATCATCTCTTTGTCCTGTACCGCCCAAAACTTTGGCTCTTTCGGCAACATTCCCAGATTTTGCACTTTTTCTGTAATCAGCTAAAACTTGCTTCTCGGTTTCCTTGAGAAGCTTTTCCATGCCTTGCTGATATTTAGATGCTGCCTTGAGCTTTGCAACTCGCTGCTCACCCAAGAATGAAGCTCTTTCTTGTTGTTCGGGATCTTGGGAATAAGCAAAGGGATTCGCCACACCAGCAATGCTACTTCTAGAACGAACTGCATGAGCTTTCTCGCCAAAGAAAACTTGCGATCGCGTGGAAGTCGCTACGTTTTTGGCAGCATTGCCCAGATTCTGCATCGCTTCAACTGCTTGGATGATTCTGCCAACTATTTGCAAAATCCCATTGGAGACTAAATTAAATGCTCCCCCAACATCTCGTTTGATAATAAAGGCGATCGCGAATATCCCCGCAGTTACCAATGGCAGCGATTTTACGAATTGTTCTGCTACCCCAGCGATGAATTCTGTTAAATCTGGGGGAATATAAACGTTTAACAAACCCACCATTGCTTGCAGGGCATTGGTCAAAAATTCTATCGGGTTAGCCAATGCCTGGATAATGGCTTCGATATTTTTAAAACCTGTTTTATATTCATTAACTAAAAATACCGTTACCCCAATCAAGCCTGTCATCGCAAACTGGAATGGGTTGATGATGCCATAAATAAACAGTAAAACGTCTGCTACTGCTCCCAACTCCAGCCAGAATTCTCGGACAAATCCTACCAACTTGTCTAGCTGTAGTTGTTTGATATAAACGTTGACAGTTGCAGTCACGTCTCCAAATATCTGCTCGACTTGTCCTTTGAAAAGATTCAGTAACCGGATGCTCTCGCCAATTGGATCACGAATCAATCTGCCAATTTCCGCAAAAGTTGCCTTAATAGTATGAACAACAGAGGTAAAGACAGAAATGACCAATCTGGCAAGACGCACAATAGTTTGGTTAATCGCAAATGAGATCACACCAGCAATATCACTAGTTATCTGTCTGAATAATGGGCCAAAATGCCCTTGCATCAGTGCCACGATCGCGTCGCCGTATTGTTCGGTTTTGATTCTGATTAACTGCAAACTGCTTCGCAATACCATCAAGGCAACATCCAAGGCAGCAGTTACCCCAATCGGAATCAGCAGCAAGAAGTTCCCGATTGTCGCCTTAAAGATATTCGCCAAAATTGAGGAGATGCCCACCAATTCATGAGTTGTCACCCCAACCACCAATCCAATCAAGTTGAATGCAGATTGGATGGCTTTTATGTACCCTGGAACTTGTTTGGCAAAAGCAAACAGCTTCTCGCCAACATCCACCACAATGAACCGCATCACTGATAACGTAGTGGCCACAGGAGAAAGACTAACTCCAAATACCTGTGTATTGGCGATCGCTTCGAGAATTTCTTTGTTAAGTGGTTTCAGTACCGTGTACCAGAAAATCGTGGCCATTGCCAAACGTCCAACTATTTGGACAACTGGCGAAACTAGCATTAAGCCACGCAGCAGATTGATCAAAACCCTGACAAAGGGGACTTGCGATTCTAGGATTTTCTCAATCGGTACAAGCATTTGCTTGTTCAACAGTCTGGACTGTCGCATGGCCACAGCCAAATCTTCTGGACTTGCCAAAACTTGGAAAAGTTCAGCTTGCTTGCGTTTGACAAAATCGATGGGAATCGCCGTTTGCAATCCAATTCGCAGCAGAGAGTTAAATAGCTTTTTACCACCGAAGAACAAGTCAAACGGGTTGATATAGTTAAACCCTGTGGTAAAACCGAGAATTTTATCTGGTTGGATTAATTTAGAAAAGCCACCGGTGCGGAAATATAAATTTAAGAGTTGGAAGGCAACGCGAGGGTCAAACGCTTTCAAAATTAATTGAGCAACTGGAGCTAAACCCTCTCTCAATACATAAAGGATGCCGCCAGCAATCTCTGTCACCACTTTCAAATATGCCGGAATTAATGCCTTAAATTGCTCAATCGGGAAAAATCTGATTAATAAATTAAAATAACGTGGCGCTGCTGCCAGGATTAGGTTGACAGTACCCAAAAATACCGTTGACAAAGCCTTACCAACAATGGGAATCCTTTCTAGCAATATAGCGATCGCGCTAGTGATATTTAAAATTGCACTAACTGTTGCTCTAGCAATAATTCCCGGCAACTGCGGTAAGAAAGCTCTCGCTGCTCCAAAGGCTGATACCACCCCTTTGCTCAATTCTTGAATAACTGCGGTAATTGGTAAAGTTACTAAAGCATTAAATACATAAATAACTGAATAAATCACAGCACCCAATGTTTTCAGTGCTGCTGGCAAAATACTGCTAGTTAAAAATTGCATCACCCCTTTGAGGGCAGGAGAAGCGAACAACTCTTCCAATGCTTTCCTGGCTGGGATAATCACCGTTAGAAACGGCACCAATGGCGGTAGGAGTGCCGGGAATATTTGGAAAGATAAAATTGGCTCTAGGGCTGATTGGATAATTTTGCCAACTTCCTGTGCTGTACTACCCACACCTTTAAGGTAGGTTCGCAACAGCACCAGAAAATTGTTTAAATTTTCTTGGAATTGTGTATAAGTTTTATCAAAGTCAAACTTAAAAGTAAAAGTAGCTGCACCAGGAAATAAGCTGGGCATACTGCGAATAAATTCAGTAACTCCCTGGCTGAGAGCCTCATTGATAATTTGTTTTAAATTGGTGTCGAATAAGTTGTAAAACCCTTGGGTAATTTGCATTCCCAAGACAGGCAAGATATCGACAAATTTTGCTACCCCTTCCTCAAACCCTCGTAGCACACCAGTAGAAATGGCGATCGCAATTGCCCCAGGTAAGCCAAAAGCAATCGCTCTAGGGATACCGCTATTAATCAATCGCGCCAATTCCGGGACAATCAAAGCTGCCTCTTCCCTTAACTGGGGAATGAGCGTCGCAGGAAGAGAGGCGATCGTTAATAAGGTAAATCCTAATAAATCTAAATTTTTAATCGAATCGTTGATTAATCGCGTTTGCAGTTCTCCAAACGAACTAAACAAGCCACCAATTGGTTTTAACTGACTTGCTCCGGCAATCAACAAACTGATAGTGGTTTCAAATATCCGTTGTTTCGCCACCATCTGGTCTTCACTGGATACATCCCCAATCCCGATGAAGGCTTGATTGACCAAAATAGCAGAATCCCGTAATCTCACAAACAGATTTTGGAGGAACTCTACCGTCATCCCCCACTTCTCGCGAATCTGGTAAGTTGGCCCTGGTGAATTCTCTGCTAAAGCACTCACCAGTAACTGTCCTATCCCTTGGACAAAGCGAATCAAAGGACTCAATCTATCCTGTATTGCTTTAACCGTCCTATCCCAAATGCTGGCAATTAAGGCACCAGCTTTCAAGAGAACTTGAGCTATCTGTGGGATAAAGTTGCCAGCAATGGCAGCTAAAACAGTAGCAATCAGTAACTGAGTTGGATTGATAAAACCTTGAACAAAAACAAATATAAGTTCAACTTTTAGTAGAGACATTATTGTTCGCAGAAAGACTGGTAACGCTTCAGCGTAAGATTTACCAATGCTTTCAATAATTCCCTGGAAAAAGTACAAGCTGGCGGAAGCAATTAAGGCATGAATCGGATCAACGATCACTGCTAATCTTGCGACAGCTAGTCCAAGTTGCAAAAACGGTAAAACCATCCGATCCAACGTCGGAATCATCTCCACAAAACCCCTTCCGACTGCCGCTGCGGAATTCCGTAATCTCACAAACAGATTCTGGAGGAACTCTACCGTCATTCCCCATTTCTCGCGAATCTGGTAAGTTGGCCCTGGTGAATTTTCTGCTAAGGCACTCACCAACAGTTGCCCAATATATTGCACAAAGTCAGCAAACGGTTTCAGCACATTCCGAATCGCCGATATTGTCCCTTCCCAAATTGCCACGATCTTCTCACCAGCAAACACAAAGGGGAAGAGAATGGCATCGCCTAAGCTTTTACCAATCTCTTCCCCTTTATTAGAGAAAAGTACAAATGAATCTGCTGCCATCTTAATTGCATTGGCAACAGTTGTGAACAATGGCGTGATCGCTCTAAACCCTCCAGAGGTACTAATTCCCAAAAAGTCCAACAACGATTGAGTTAATCCCTTAATCAAACCAAAAACAAAACCCACTGGTGCGGCGATCGCACTCAACACAGTTCCCAATAAGTTAAACCCAGGAACTACTTGCTCGATCAGAGCATTCAACAGAATAAATGAACCAACGGCGATTCCTAAAGGAGAAAGCACAATAGATCGGGACAGCAGTAAGAAGGCTTGGCTAGTCCGGACTGCTTGACTTGCTAATGCTCGTAACCCAAAAGTGGTTTGTTGAAATGTCGAAGTTGTCGCTTTTTCAAAATCTCTTGCTAAAGTCCGATTTCCAACAAAAAAGGTTTCTAGTGAGTTTGTACCTTTAAAAGCATCCTGGGTAGTTTCGAAAAAGCCAGTTAGGGGGATCAGACTAGCTGCCATTGAGGTAGATGCCAAATTAGCCACGGAAAGAGCTTGTTGGAACCCAAATAAAGCTGCACCGACAGTTCCAATGGTGACAGCCAATGCTCCCAGCCCTACTGTCAACAACGCTGTGACGCTAATTACACCCCTGACCGGAGCAGGTAAATTTGCTAAAAATAAAGCCAATTGAGTCAGGGCATCGGTGATACTCCGAATCAAAGGTGCAAGTGGCTCAATAAATCCTATTTGCACCGCTTCGATAGCAGAACTCAAAGAACGGAAGGAACCTGCAAGGTTATCTTCCATGATTGATGCCATGATTTTGGCAGAACCAGTTTTAGTTTTAAATTCAATTCCCATCTGCTCCATCGCTGACGATACTCTGGCTATAGCTATGTCTGCGTTGGGTGATTGCGTGATCATTGCATCCAACAGATTTTCATCTGGAGATACTTTCAGGTAATCTTGCAGTTTTTGAATATCGGATTTATTTAGAGTTTTTAAATTTCCTTTTAGCAAAGCTACATTCGCTTCGTTAATCATCCCTACTGCTGCTTGGTAATTGGGTGCAGCACGAGAAACAGCACTAAAAATATCTTCACCTTCATTCAGCTTCAAGCCTTTGATTTGGGTGAAATATTGAATCATCTGCTCGGTATTACTAGAACTCCCAATATCTGCTAGGGCTAGTCGATTTAACTCGTTAATCTGACCCAAGGCAGCAGCAACACCAGACAAAGCAGTAGTGCCGAAAACATCCTTCAAAGATTTAACTTGCTTCGATTGCGATACTTCCGCGATCGCCTCAATATCGTCTCCAGCATTTTGCAGAGATTTTAATGCTGTCGGATCTATTTGCAATTTATCGTTGAATTCATTTAGAATTTCAATAATATTTCGCATATCGCCATTACTGCTGGTAAGCTCAATTCCAAATTCTGCTAGGGCAGCACTACCCGCTTTGGTTGGCGACGCTAATCTTAAGAATGCTCCTCTAGCAGCAGTCCCAGCCTTATCTGCTTGAATTCCCGCATTGGACATGACGCCGATCAACGCAGATGTCTCTTCTACCGATGCGCCGAATAATTTAGCATTCGGCGCAGCATAGCTCATCGCTATCCCTAATTGTTGAATATTTGTATTGGAATCAGCAGAGGCTCTAGCCAAAACATCAGTTAAGTGTCCTACCTCTTGGGTTTCCATTCGGAACCCACTCAAGATGTTAGTAGAAATTCCAGTGGCTTCAGCCAACTCCAATTGCCCTGCCGAAGCCAAGCTCAACGTCGATCCTACAGCAGTCAAAATTTGGTTGGTTTTAAACCCTGCCGTACCCAGTGCTACTTCCGCCTCAGCTGCTTCTTGAGCGGTAAACCGAGTTGATGCACCTAAGATATTAGCTCGTTCTCGTAAAGTCTCAAGCTCTTTACCTGTAGCTCCGACAGTGGCAGCAACAGCAGACATCGTATCATCGAAACCTTGATAAAGTGCGATCGCATCCTTACCTTTACTCAAAACATTTTCGTTAAATACAACTTCGCCAGCATCTTTCAGAAAATTAAATTCACCAACTCGCGATTGAGCTTTGGAAGCATCGCGTTGTAAATCCTGCATCTTCAGTTGGTTCTGCATCACCTTCTCTTGACGTTGCAAGGTGGCGACAAATTCGCGATCGGCAGTGGTATTTCCTTGAACTTGTTCTTCTAACCGTTTCAAAGATTGAACGTAGGCATTAACTTGAGTTTTGGCTCTTTTGAATTGCTGGTCGTCTGTCAGTTCGCCAAAATCAACTAAACGTACTTCTTTTTGTAAAGCTCTAAATTCTCGTTTGAGTGGTTCAATGCGTTTTTGAGCAACGCGAAAGGCATCGCCCATTTGATCCATTGCTCTAGAAGTTCTAGCGGTACTTCTAGTAGATTGCGACATTTGTTGGCTGATTTGCGCTCCAATATCAGTGCTTTGGGTCGTCCTAGAAAGCCTGTCAACAGCAGTTTCAATCCCATTTAATTGAGACAATATAGTACGTAAATTTTGTTTTGTAGTGTTGGTTGTGGCAAACTCAAACTGCGCGGACAAACCCCAGAAATCAGTTTCCATACAAAAATAGCCGCTCTTGAGAAGCGGCTTGCCTTGATATTTAAATAATTAATCTGGTTTATTGTAGCAAACGGGTTAATATATTGAAAGTTGCTTATTTTGCAACCCCTTTATACAAACGAACCCCTTATCTATGGAATCAGATAAGGGGTTTTATGAAATTAATTTTTGGCAGTAATACTATTTTCTTTGCCGCGATTTCGGTGGTAAATATCGATCGGCATATCCCGATTCATCATAAACACATTCAAAAACATAGTAGTGTGTGCCGTTTTTGTACTATCAGAATACCAAGCGATTGCTAAAAATACATAAGCAGTTGGCTCGTATTTTTTCGCAGATTCGATGACATTCTCATTGAAATGTTTGTATAGCTCGTTAATTGGGAAATAGTAAAATCCATTTTTTTCGGGATCGTCCCAGTAGAACAGCGTCATCCCTTTTCCGTATCGCAGGAAAGCACTGTATGCAAAATCTGCCATTTTTTCCCAATCTCTAACGATAAAATTGCTGATATCTTCTAGGGTGGTATTGGGCGGTAACTTTGCAGTATTAAGGTTGTGATTGCCAAAATTGAAGATGGGAGGACTTGCCATTTTGCTCTCCAGAGTATAACTACATAAAAAAGGCGGTTAAATTTAACCGCACTTTCCAGTAAATCTCGCTAACTTAGAATCATAATATATCTGCCTTGGTGAAAAAAACCTTTGCAAATCTAACTACTTCTAAATCAGAGGCAGCGTCTTGGGGGTATTTATAATATGTCCCCCCAATAGAATCTGTAAAATAGTAAATTTTGTTGTTTTGGGCATGTACCTCTGATGGAGTCCCCTGCATGTTCTTGTAGGCAATCTTGAGCCATATAGAAACACCTTGCAGACGAAATTCCATAGGATTTTTTTCCGTTCCATAGTCAAATAGCATCGGGCTATTGTAAGCTATGTCCAATAACCTCTGCAACGTTTCGGGGCAATATCCGACATTCTGCTTCAATTCATAGTTATCCAAAAGATCCTTTATCGAATTTTGCATCTCTTCCCATTGCTGGTCAGTGTAAATCAACGATTTTTTCACGCTCAAAGCATTGGACTGATATTTTATAATATGAGTTGCCAAACAAGGCAAGTCATTGCCATGCAAAAGATACATTCCTCTAGGGTAAGAATTTTGATTTTCAAACTCCAAATCAAAATCTACTATTTGATTGCTGCTCCGTCCTGCTATAGTAGGCATGGTTAATGCCCAATATCGTAAATAAGTATTAGCCTGTCTCCAAGCATCTTCACCTATAAATTCGACAGGCAAATCGATTGGGTCATCAGTCCAACCATCTGTAGAAAGAAAAGTAATTTTAACAACTTTGAATTTTGTTTTATTTGTCATCTTGCTCTCCATTAATTGTTGAGTTTTCTCGGTTTATCGAAACTGCAAAGCTTTTACCATTTCTAAAACTTCGCACATTCTTTCTAAAGTAACTAGTTTTTTGTGTGCGCCTATATCGGCTATTGTGTAAAAAATCAAGGCTTTTTGGACTTTAATTCCAAATAGTCTTAACTCGACTTCACAATTATCAATTCCACTCAAAAGAACTATTACATCATCCTGCTGTAAATCTGTTTGGGGGTTGACATTTGAATGCCAAATTATATCCATATTTTTCTTACGTAACTATACATATTGTAGCAATTTATATTATCTAGAAACAGGTTACAGTAAGGCTGCATCAATTTTTATACTTACAAAAATGATATACTTATACTAGTAGGTTATCTACTAGTATATGGAGGATAAAATGCCAGAAAATACGCCAACATTCTTGATTAGTTTTACTCCTAGCTGCGACAATTGCGGCTCTACAGAAAATTTAGGAGTTGATGAGATAATTTGTGATTTATGTAAATCCAAAAAGCCCAAACTTCCGTTCAAACAAGCAAGCATGAAAATAGAAGTATTTTGTGCTTACGATCCGCATTCCCAGGTTCGCCCAAGTTCTAGAAATGCGACCCATCAAAACACTTACCAAGTAGAAGGTAAGGATGATGCAGAATGCTACAAAGAAGCTAGCAGAAAGTTCTGGGAAGAATTTGGCATCGAGGCAAATATCACAATTGCTGATTTTGAAATGGGCGAATAATTATGGAAATCCGATCAGAAAAAGGTAAGCCAAAGCAACAGCTTTACATCTACAATCAAGAATTTGTCGCTTTTAGTCAACTTCCCAAGGTGATTCAAGAGCAAGTTTTAATTGCTGAAGAATTTTGGGACAAAGTAGATGCAGCAGCAAATGATGAAGAAAGAAGAAAGATTTTCGACGAACATCCCTATAATCAACCAGGATAATCTGGTTGTTACAAACAATGCCAAATTTACAACAATTTTCAGATAGCGAATTAGCTGGTGATTACAAAGCTAGAGGGATCGATAGACAATCGTCTTACTCCCAATTCGTCAAAGATCGGAATTTGAATCCTGGTATTGACGCTAAGGATTTTTTCGAGATTTACGATCAGGCGATCGCCAAACTAATCAATCGTTATATTGTTAACGAGAAGATTGAGGGAATGACGCACATTTTGATAGAAACCTATTCTGATATGCCCAAACATATTAAACTTCTGAAGGAAGATGAAATCCATATTCAATGGGTAACAGACTTCGGAATGACAGGAAGCACCGGGAAAGCTTTTATCAAAAGCTTGGAGCCAATAGAAGGAGACAAAATGACAGAAGCTCACACCAACACCAACACAGACGAATTAGATAACGCCGTTCAAGTATTAGTAGAAGGTATTCGCACATACGAATCCGATGTTTGGTCTAGTTCGCAAGCTAATGTAACAGTTGCAGAAGCTAGATTAGCAGCAGCAAGCTTAATTCATGCATGGATGTTTGATAAATATGGTGTGCCAGAAAGAATCGATGGAGGTATTGTTGCTTCATTGATTGAGGAAATTCGCGATCGCGATTAAACTATTATCTAGCTAATACAAAAACCCCCACCTAATAGGTGGGGGCTTTCTTGTTTTAGTGCGTCTACGAGGCATCACCCTATATAAGGTGTCCCTTCTGTAGCAATGATATCACTACTTTTTGCCAACTCTATGTCGATAAAGCCGGATAAATTACTTCCATACTTGATTGCTGCTGCGGCAGATTCAATTTGATTGTTGCCTTGCAAAGAATACAAAGTACCAATGTTGTGAGCTAGCAATGCACCAGATTCAGTCGGAACCCAATGGCTAGTAGCCGATCCATTGCCACTAGTTTGAGCGTAATTCCTGCTATTGGTTAGTTGTAAACGAATAGCACAATCTTTAGCGTTGGAGATTTCTAATCCATAGCCACCAGTGCTTTGGGCAGTATAATCTACCTTGATATTGGTATTGATATTTCCGGAATATTTACCAATACTTACCCCTAGTGACATCGCACTGCCATAGCTATCAGAATTTACAAAAGCAGCACCACTGATTCGGCAATTATTGGAGTTATCAAGTTGCAATGCTTGATTGATATTTGTGTCCCACCGACAACTCGGTAATTCTATTTGTTCGGCACTTTCGATAACCATCCCACAAGCACAACCAATCAAAAACAAGCTCGAAGCTAAAACATCGCTAGCTACTGATATATGCAATCCGATATTACCCCCTTTAATCCAAATTTTGCCAAGGAAGAAATCCAAGCCATGCAGTCTCAAACCACATTTTTGTTGATTGGGCGTTTTTTGAGCATCATAGTTCACCCCAGCGTGCCAAACCTTCAATTCATCAATAACAGACGAACAAGGAGCAGAACCAGAAGCAGCGTCACCCCACTCCACACCCGAACCAGCGTTGGCATGAACTACCAGTTTTCGACAGTGGCTGTGGCGCGAACCTTTGACAATCGGTGCGTAGCGATCGCTCAAAAAGTTATAGAGAATTCCATCAGCTTGCAATACTACGTTTGGTGGAACTATTAAAGTTTTAGTGATGTAGTATTTGCCATAAGGCACGTAACAAAGAATGTTTCCTTCAAACTCTTCTGTCACATCATCAGAGACAAAAGAACCAGCATAATCCAGTGCTGCTTGAATAGCATCGCTATCATCAGTTCCTGAAACTACACCTACGGTTTCGTAAGTTAGTTTTTCGATCACTAAATCACCTTTAGCCCCGAAGTATTTAGCATTTACAGTTCCAGTTGCTTCTGTAAAGCTTAAACCCCTGAGTTTCCCGTCTTCCCCAGAAGTAAAAAAGTCATTATTAGGAATTAACGGGAAAAATACATCTGCCTTAAAAATACGTTCGGAGTAATCAGTTGCCATATATGCCTAAAATTCAAGTTGTACGCAAAAAGGCTAGCCGCACAGATGGCGACTAGCCTTGAAATAAAAATAACTGTCTCATCCTAGCAACTATTTATAAAAGAGGACAGGATGAATTTACGTATAAATCCTTTGTTAATAATCAAAAAATATCATATAGACAATTTTAAAAATGTGATGATATCATTGAGCAATTTGTGACCTAAAAATTGAATACAAGGCAGACGCCAATGAAAAATTATCGTTTTTAGAACTTTAGTAGGTGGCGTATGCCAGAAGATTATTCTCGAAGAAGCTTTGTTGGTGATGTCCTGTTTCCAAAATTTGAAACAGGGAAGATTTTAGGAATTGGCGAAGCAGGAATCGTTAATGCAATAGATTTACCAATCCTAAAATCTTTGGTTTTCTATCAAACAACTCCTAGTACTCATTGGCAATTTACTCATGATTTTGGCATCAAGCCTTTTGTGTCTGTATACAGCGATGAAGATATAAATATTACAGATGCTGTTGAAGTTTCTTGCACTGAAAATCTCGTCGATGTTAGAACAGAGAATAACCCAATTACGGGCAGAATAGAAGTTTATTCTTTAGGGCAAGCTCCGGGAGTAACTAATGGAAATAGTAGCGTTTTAGCTAAAGTTACCAAAAATTTTACACTTGACGAGAATATTGCTATCAATGCGAATTATTCTACAAGTATTGAAATTGCTAAAGTTTATCAACTTCTCCAATTAAATTGCTCCACCCCGGCACGATTCAGAATCTATTTAAGCGAATCTCGGCAAATATTAGATTCAAATCGGCAGATTGGGAACTTTCCGACGAATGAAAGTGGATTGATTTTTGAAGGCTTTACTTCCTCAAGTAACTCCACTATTGACTTATGTCCAATCGCAACTGGCTACAACTTGGATGACACTAGCAATAGCTATATCACAATTACAAACCTTTCTGAGACTTCTGTTACTAGTTTGGAATTTAGTCTTACATACTTACCTTTAGTACAATAATCCACCTTATAACTACTATCAAAAACCATGAGCAATATTGGACAAGTATTCCCCATAAACCCTTTTGTTATTCCTGGAATTACCAAAGGAATAGCAGAGATTTCAGATAGATACATTCGCCCAGAAGATTCTACAAATTATGCCAATAATGATGCTTTAAGCGATTCAATTTCTACTCCTAGCCCATTGATATTTGCAAATACTAGTCGAGCAGAAGGAGGTTCTGGTTATATTGTGAATGCAGCTTGTTATACCAATCAATTGGTATTTGTCGGGGCTTTAAGGTTACATTTATTCAAAGGAAGCGTCCCAAATGCAATTGCTGACAACGCTCCATATCCCATGCTTGCTGTAAATAATTCCAAAAGAATTGCTTATATTGATTTCACTAGTTTTACAACTGGAGGAGTCGGCAGCGATACTACAATGTCTTGCGGCGTATTCCCTCAAAGTCGATTAATTCCATTTACCTGCGATTTGGCAGATACAAATCTTTATGGATTGGTGGAAATTCGGACAGGATTTGCTCCAATGTCAAACCAAACTTTTGACTTCTATTTGGGAGTTGAGCAAAACTGATGCGAAGAATCTTCTTGAAACAATCAAGTAACAATGATCTTAGCTTTGAATATTGGCGAATTATTAATCTGACACCAGCCGGAGGTAATAGTCAAGGAATGCAATGGATATGCAGAGAGTTAAGATTTTTGGATGCTGATGGAGAGATAATTTCTGTCGGCGGAACTCCCCAAGCGTATTCATTTCCGGGAACCAACGCTAGTCCAGCTTTCGATGGCAATACAAATAGTTTTGTGTCCATTACTAGTCAAACACCACCAACGACAGGGCTAGGAATTGGCTATCATTTTTCTCGCGCCGTACTACCTTATTCTATTGAGATATCCAATTTGAATAACGGCTTCAATATTCCTCCTAGTGAGTATTGTTTGCAAAAAAGTAGTGATAACTCAAGTTGGATCACCCATCAACTTTTTAGTATTTCTACAGCTGATACAGAATTTCAATCGGTTGAGGTAGTCGGTGCTGCTGGCGTCGATCCAAACGATCCAAAACACCGATACTGGAGGATTATCAATACTAATGCTGCTACTGGGGGGAATTCTCAATGGATTTGTCGAGAGTTAAGATTTTTGGATTCTGACGGAGAAACAATTTCTCTGGGAGGAACACCACAACTTTATAGCTGGACTGAGGATAATCCGGCCAAAGTATTTGATTACAATTGGAATACTTTCACAACAATTACTAGTCCTATCCAATCTGATAAACTTACAGGAATGGGTATTGGTTATAAATTTACAAAAAATGTTTTACCTTATTACGTAGAAGTAATCAACTTAAATAACGGTGCCAATATTCCACCGACAGAATTTTTGTTACAAAAAAGTAGAGATAATGTAACTTGGACAAACCACCAAGCTTTTACATTGACTACCAATGAAGCTGATTGGCAAGCCGTACAGGTAGTTGGCGCGATTAAAATCCTCCACGATCCCATAACTTTACTTTATTTAAGAGGTAATGGAGAGAATGAAAGCACCTCAATAATTGATAGCTCTACCTATAACTTGACTCCTTTAAAAATAGGTAATCCAATTATTAGTACTGCTAACAGTAAATTTGAAGGAGCTTCTATTTACTTGGATGGTAATTCAGCACTAAATTACGAATCAGCATTGTTCAACGTTGGGAGAAAGGCTTGTACGATTGAAATGTTTTTTAATCCTGACATTACTCCAGGTAATGTCATCTTGGAAATGCGCCCAGATAATACTAATGGGAATTACATCCAAGCTTCCTTCAATGGAACGACTTTTGGAATGTATTACAATGCTGTTAATGTGATTGCAGCTCCAGTAACAATATCTCCAGGAAGTTGGTACTATCTAGGAATCAAAAAATATGAAAACAAAACAGAACTTTGGTTTGAAGGTTCTAAACTTGGTGAATTTACTTCTGGAGGCTGGGGAGCATCAGGAAGAATAAAAATTGGGCAAAATGCTTACTATGCCCCAGGAACTAATTTCAAAGGATATATTGACCAATTTATATTCACTTTAAATCTCGCTAAAGATTTATCAATTATTCCCAATGCACCTTTTTCTTAATTAATGTAATTAGCGATCGCGTATAATTTTTTCTTTCTCGCGAGTAAATAAACAACAAAAAGCCCGATGTTTGCAATAAACAGCGGGCTTCTTATAGGGATTTAAAAATTATAATCCCAAGCAAAAGTTAACTTTTGCTTTTAGGAATGTGTAACAGTTTTCTGTGTTTCAGTAGAAGGAAGAGGATTGATAATTCTTATTTCCAACTTCCAAGTTGTTTCTTTGTGCCAAATTATGTTGAGGGTTCTCCCCCCCAACCAATACATTCTCAAAGAAACTTTATCTAAATCGTCTAGAGAATACTCTTGTCCAGACGATACTAAAAGTGTGTTTCCCCTGATTACTCTTTGGCTCTCCCCTAGAGCCTCTTCTAGTTGCATCTCTAAGTCTCCAAGCTGTTGGAGGATTTCAGGGGTAATTGTGCTTTTCTTAAAAGCCTCAATTGTTTCCCTGATCTCCACCAAATGCATTTCGGCTTGAGCTAGCCTTTCATCTGGTGTTTTTCCGTCTAAGGGAGGCAGAGGGTTCTCTTCCACCGCTTCAACGACAAAACTCTTGTTATCAAGGGTTTTTCCCGTTTCAACCTCTTCAGTACGAGGTTCGGGTTTATCAGCAATTGGTGCTGAATCTAATATGTGCGTTACCACTTTTGCGATCGCTAGGATCACATAAACGATACCTGTTAGGGTTTCGATAATGAGCGCTTTTCCTGCTGTTATCGGAAATAAAAGCAGGATCTTCGCTACATTTATTGCTTTTAGGGCATCTAAAAGCAAAGTTACGCTTAACTTTACCGTGGAGGTAAAGTTTTTCTCGGCACTAGCCGGAACGCTGACGCTGGGAACTTTTGAATTCCCCGATTCAACGGTGACATGACCGTTGTCAAATATCAACGTGGCATTCTTAATTCCTGCGTCATGCGCGGTTTGTAAGGCTTCTACAAGCCTATTTTTGTTGTTTATTGTTACAGTAAACTGTGAATCCTGCTTCTCTCTAACTATCCCATCAAGGATAGGATAATCTTCGACTGACGGTATGTCGGTCAAGTAGTAATTATCATTGATTTTAGTAAGCAGTGTTTTGAAGTCTGCACTCATCCTCAATTTAATTACAGCAGGTGGCGAGAACTTGAGTGTAGTCACCATCGCCACGAGGCTGATGGGAACTAAAAAAGTTCTGTTTTTAGAAAGAGTTTCCTCACACATAAATTGCCGATGGCAAATTATGCCGGGAGAATACCCTGTCACAAAGCCAGATTTGTCAGAGACATCAAGTCTGACATGACTTGACATCACATCTTGCTTGCTTTTTTTGGTGCTGACGCTGTTGTGGATGACAACCACTTGTCCAGCCAGCCACATTTCTTTCCAACTATCAAGACTAATGACCAAAAGTTGGTCATCGCCATCGAATTCGTCTAAATTAAATTCTGGCTTGGCTCCCCATGAAGCTAAAGGCATTTCATTGCCTTTGCCATCTTTTGATATCTTGATCAGCAAAACATCTTTTTCAATTGCAAAGGAAATTTCATTCGTACCTTTAGCTTTACCCATTAATTCCTTTAATTTATCTAGAGTAGTGGCAAAAGTCCACTCCCCTTCTAAATCGCAGGATATTTGTCTTTTGGACAAAATATTTAAATAGGAATATGTAATCCACATTGTCTTATTGGGTTTTAATTCCAACAAAACTGGATTGTTATTAGAATCGTCGCGATCGCATTCGATAGCGATCAAGGACTTAAATTCTTTAACTAGCATAGCATTTGTTCTCCGTAGGGTCTTGTATTAATTATAACAAACCATACTATTGAATAGGGATTTATTCCGAGAAATATCGCATGGACAACTTCAGAAATGCGATGATATCATGGAGCGATTTACGACTTAAAAATTGAATACAAGGCATTCGCCATCTCAGAAATTATTGTTTTTTTTGGATCTTTAGTAGGTGGCGTATGCCAGAAGATTATTCTCGAAAAAAGTTTCTTGGTGATGTTCTGTTTCCGAAGTTTGAAACAGGCAAAATTCTAGGAGTTGGTGAGCAAGGGCTAGTTAGCCCTGTGGATTTACCTATTCTCAGAACCTTGGTTTTTGATCAAACAATTCCTAGTAATCATTGGCAATTTACTCACAACTTTGGCATTGAACCGTTGTTTGTTGTCTATGACAATAACAATGTGAATATTACCGACGCAGTTGAGGTTTCTTGCACCGAAAACACCATCGATATTAGAACAGAAGACAATCTAATTGTCGGTAGGGTAGAGGTTTATTCTTTAGGAGTTGAACCAACTCTTAGTCCGACTCCTGTTCAGACTATTTCTAGGGTTAGCAAAGACTTTGTTATTGATAGCTCTATTGCAGCAAATCAAAACTACACAACAGTTTTAGAAATTGCTAAAAGCTTTACACTGCTGTCTCTTGAATGTGATACGCCGATTCGCTTGCGTTTGTACGTTAACGCAGACTCTCGCCAGAGTGACTTGAATAGGGCAATTGGAGTCCTGCCGAGCGGAAATCATGGATTGATTTTTGAAAAAATCATTTCCAACCAAGAAGAAATATACACATCTCCAGGGGAAATAGGATACTCGTTAGCAAATACAAACTGGATTTACGCTACCGTTACTAACCTCTCTAACGCTAATATCAATGGATTAAACTTGACATTGAATTATTTGGTACTGGAATGGATTCTTTCGTTAGATCCTAATCCAACACCAACACCAACTCCTACTCCAACACCTACCCCAACTCCAACTCCTACCCCGACACCAACTCCAACTCCTACCCCGACAACAACAGGCTTCTACTCAGAAGCCTATGCTAATTTCGGTGGAAGTGGGCAAGTAACTTATGGATTTGAAGGTGGCACGTCTACTACACTTGTGACTACCGCAGAAGGTGGAAAAGCCGCAATAATAAGTAGAAATAGTGAGCTTGAATTTAAAGCAACTTACCTATTGGCTCAACCCAACAGTGAGCTGAATATGGTCATGACAAGAGCAAGAGGAAATAAATTAAATTTACTTGTGCTAAAGCTGTTCCCTAGAGGTACTGCACTTCCTACTGCATCACTGTCGTATAAGGTTACTTCCGATTACACCTTACAAACTACCATTAATGGAAATCTAATTTTTGATTCCTATGAGGAAGCTGACCTTGTACCCACACCATTTATCGTAGAGAATTACTTGGTGCCGGAAGAAATGTATCCATACGTGGACTATAGTGAATTACTTGAAAGGCAGGTAATCATTCCAACGGATGCAAATACTGTGACGTATCATAGGGTTTACGAGAAACAAACCACGACTGTGGGAGCAATGTATTTTAACCAGGATGGTACGGCTAATCCATCTGGAAATTACATGGCATTTACTTTGAATTTAGTTGAAAATTCCGATGTAGTTGGACTAGTGCAAATACTAGGATTAACTGATACGATAGACCTTACTGTTTCACAATCTGCTGAAATAACAAATTTTGTAATTACTTTACCTGACGGAGGAATAAACTTCCCAGAGAACTCTGCAATTTTTGACCAGCGGCAAGCTTAAGTCTCATCAATCTCAAACAAAAGTAGAGACTAGATAGTAGTATCTAGTCTCTACTTTTATTTACAAGATGGTAATGAAATTATCGCGATCGCGTTCAATGGCAATCAACGACTTAAATTCTTTAGCTAGTACAACATTCTTTCTTTGCAAGGAACATAGTTTTGAACCCACATTCCGCAGGTGCGATCGTAAATGCTGTATTTTTAAAAATGACCTAAATGCTGCATTTTAGAAGCATGACAGCATCACCATTAGATATAAGAGTACAGGATATTGACCACTGTGGGATAGTCGCAGGCATATGTGACGAAATGGAACTAGTAGAGCAAATCAATCGGCTACTAGGAAGCCATCCGCAAGAAATAATTAGTGCAGGTCAAGTGGTAAAAGCAATGATTCTCAACGGATTAGGGTTTGTCAGCGCCCCATTATATCTGTTTGAAAAATTTTTTATTGGCAAAGCTACAGAACACCTCCTGGGAGAGGGGATACATCCAGAACACTTAAACGATGACCGTCTAGGTAGAGTGTTGGACAAACTCTACTCCAAAGGGCTAACAGAAGTATTTGTAACGGTGGCACTATCTGCGGCTCGTAAATTTGGTGTAAAAATGGACAGTTTACACCTGGATTCAAGTTCGTTTCACGTCGATGGTGATTACACACTCCAAACTGGAGAGGAGGAAGCAGAACCTGGAACAATCCACATAACTTATGGTTATTCGAGAGATCACCGCCCAGACTTAAAGCAATTTATTCTCGACTTGATGTGTAGTGGAGATGGAGACATACCGCTATATTTAAGAGTCGCAGATGGGAATGAATCAGACTCAGCCATGTTTGCCAAATTAATCGCGGACTTCAAACGGCAATGGCTCCTTGATGCTTTGTTTGTAGCTGATGCGGCACTGTACACAGAAGAGAACTTGCAACAAATGAAGCAGTTACGTTGGGTATCGAGAGTACCAATCACTTTGACTGCTGCTAAACAGTTGTTAGATAACATTCATGAAAATGCATTTGTTTCCAGTTCATTACCGGGATACCGTATCGCTTCATGTTGTAACTTTTATGCCGACATACTACAACGTTGGATAGTAGTTGAAAGTCAAGTCCGTAAACAAGCTGACCTCAAGCAGCTAGAAAAACGTTTATCTAAGCAGTTGACTAAAGCCCAAACCGAACTTAAACAGTTATCTCAACAGCAGTTTGCTTGTGAAAAAGATGCCCAACTTGCTGCTGAACGCATGAATTGTAAGTTGCCTTTACATCAGCTAGTTGATATCAAAGTAGTTGAAATTTTGCAGCACAAGGGACGTGGTAGACCGCGAAAGAATGCTGTTATAGAAAAGCACTATCAACTTTGTGCAACACTTGCACCCAAACAAACTGCTATAGATGTTGAAGTCCAAAGAGCCGGTAGGTTCCTCCTAGCAACCAATGTTCTTGATGCTTCTAAGTTAAGTGATGATCATGTGTTAATTGAGTATAAGGCACAGCAATCTACCGAACGCGGTTTTCGCTTTCTCAAAGACCCGCTATTCTTTACTTCCAGTGTCTTCCTCAACTCACCCAAACGGGTTGCCGCATTAGCCATGATTATGGGCTTGTGTTTGCTTGTTTATAGTTTGGGTCAAAGGGCATTGCGTCAAGCACTCAATAGAGCTAAAAAGACTATCGATGATCAGTTGGGTAAACCTACTGCTGCTCCGACTCTACGCTGGGTCTTTCAATGTTTTATGTCGATTCACTTAGTTACTGTTGCCCAAAGCAAGCAAATTACTAATTTGACTTCCGAAAGACACTGGATTCTCAACTTTTTTGGTGCCCCCTGTCGAAAATATTATCTGCTTTGCTAACTAACCTGCGGAATGTGGGTTGAATAGAATTTATCGTCATAATATTGCGTGGACAACTTAAGAAACGCAATGATATCATTGTTGAATTCACAACCCAAAAATTGAATACAAGGCATTCGCCATCTTAGAAAACATTGTTTTTTGGAACTTTAGTAGGTGGCGTATGCCAGAAGATTATTCTCGGAAAAAGTTTGTCGGTGACGTTTTATTTCCTAGATTTGAGACAGGGAAAATTTTAGGAGTTGGTGAGCAGGGACTTGTTACCCCTATCGACCTGTCGATCCTCAGAACTTTGACTTTTGAACAAACAACTCCTAGCAATCATTGGCAGTTTACTCATAACTTTGGTATTAATCCTCTTTTTCTGGTTTATAACCATGAGGATCTTAATATCACAGATGCAGTTGAAGTCTCCTGCACTGAAAATACTATCGATATCAGAACAGAAAATAACCTAATTAGCGGCAGAGTTGAGGTTTATTCTTTAGGAATAGATCCAACTCTTAGCCCGACCCCTACTCAGGCTATTTCTAGAGTTAACAAAAACTTTGTTATTGATAGCTCTATCGCAGCAAATCAAAACTATGGCATAGCTTTAGAGATTGCTAAAACTTTTGCGCTATTATCTCTTGAATGCGATACTTCTATTCGTTTGCGCTTGTATGTTAATGCAGCTTCTCAGCAAAGCGATTTAAACAGGGCAATTGGAACTTTACCAAGTGGAAATCATGGATTAATTTCTGAGCAAATTACTTCTACTGGAAGTAATCTCGTTTATATATCTCCAGCAAAGATTGGCTATTCTTTGCAAGATACAAATTGGGTTTATGCTACCATAAGCAATCTTTCTAATGCCAGCGTTGCTGATTTAGAATTTACTTTAACTTATCTGGTTTTAGAGCAAACTCTATCATCAGATCCAGATCCAAATTCAACACCCCCACCGACACCAACTTCAGAGATGAATTTATTAGGCGTTGGTTTTGGACGGATTGTAGGTACTTCGACCAATTTAGATTCCTTGAGTTGTTTATCCTATTCCGAAGTCCCACCCGATCCTATTACTGAGTCAAGTATTGCTAGTCTAGGAATAAATGTCTTACCTTGGGATACAAGCTACAATCGACCAGTCATTTCCTATAATTCCATAATTGGCTCAACAGAGATAGACGATGTATTCCATGTATTCATTGGACAGGACTCTTTGCCCAATACACCAGAAGTCTCTCTTAGAAAACCCACTTTTGATTACTATAAAATCAATATCGCTACCCAACAAGTTTTAGAGCAGACTCATTTTTCTCAAAATAGCTTAAATGCTATCGAGTATCTTACCTATGTCACCGATCCAGAATGGTTAGCTATGCCAGGTATAGAGTCTATGCTGGCCAGCATAGATGATTATAATTCTTACTTTGATTCTAATGATTCTGGAGTTTTTACCCAAATCATTAAATACAAGAATTCATCCAACCAAATAAAGCTTGTCTGCATTACTACTCCCAAGACTCAAGCTGGCTATACCTTTGTTTGGGACATGGGAACACCAGAAAATTGGCAAATTCCTAATAACCCTGCTTGCGTGATCATTGACTATCGAACAAGCGATGGCAAAGACTTGATTAGAAGTGCTTATGGCGCTGTTGGCGGGATTGTTCTTACACTTACCAATCCCAATTCATATCAGGATGTTTCAGTAGGCAGTCCTGGAGTTATTTCTGCAAATAGCGCTGATGCCAGAATATTTATTCCAGAATCGAACCTAACTGGAGATGCAGGGATATTAACAAGAGGAGTAATCGGCGAAGCCAAATTATTTGCCAATGGAAGTTTCCTCCAACCCAGCATTCCTGCTGCATTTGCTACTCAAGGCGAAGTTCCCTTGCCATTGGATACCCGAACAATATCACTTTTTACCCCTGAATATATACCAAACACCTCAAACCTAGTAGCAAATATGTACTACTATGTTTCCAGTGAAGATTCTAAAAAACAGATTTTCTTAGCTTCAGATCCTACATAGGAGAAGAATATTTCTACACAGGGAAAATTGATCGGGTGAAGATAACAGCCAACGCTGCTTTGTACACTGCTTAGTTTTCAATTACCAATACTTCTTGCCAACAAAAAGCCCATTACTAAATTA
This sequence comes from Nostoc sp. C052, assembly GCF_013393905.1. Classification (GTDB taxonomy): domain Bacteria; phylum Cyanobacteriota; class Cyanobacteriia; order Cyanobacteriales; family Nostocaceae; genus Nostoc. The sequence continues at coordinate 5,747 of NZ_CP040278.1, read as the reverse complement.
ATTTAGTAATGGGCTTCAAGGTTTAGCTGTTATTCGTATAATTATGGCAAAATTGATAGCCATTTGGGCCACTCGGATGAGGGGCACAATTGAAAAGAACCCCGTAAAAGCTTTGTCCACAGTAGTATTGACAACCCTTGCAAACCACTTCTTGAGGAGTGTACTTTCTGTAATCTAGTGTTTGGATGTATTTCTTACCACGGTACAAAGAACTTTCCTGGAAAGTAACCATACCCCGTTGTCCACTAAATCGGAATACAGGATAAACCGATAATTTTTGTAAATCTTCCTTTTTTGTTGGGAAGTAAAAAAGAACTTTGATAAATCCTAAAAAATCAATTTTGTTTGCATAAAATATTAAACTAGCTTTGTCTTTAATATTGCAATTGTAGAAAGTTTTCCGCAAGTTCCCTTGCTGAGAAAAAATCTTGTTTTTAAATTTAGCAAGTAAAAAATCGGACTCATCTATGTCTTTACTAATTGGAAAATACGATTCTCGATAGCGGTACTTTTCAATAAAGTTTTGATTCTCAGACAAATCTTCGTCTTCATATTTGTATATTCCTTGCATGTGCCTTGCCACACCTACAATATCTTTGTAAGCAATGCTTGAACATTGAAAAACATACTCGTAACTTCTGAGAATTTGAGATTTAGAACGCATAATTAATTTTCCCAAAAAAAATGGAGGTACAAACCTCCAAAATTATTAAAACCGTATCAATACAGCTAACAAGATATTGCTTGCAATATCGCCGATAATTAAGCTGCTGTATTTATCTTTACCGCATTTAACTAAAACAAATGCGACCGCATACTGACAAATAAGGGAAATTCCCATGTCTGCAATTGGCTCCGTCTTGACGTGTGATAAGTCGCCAAAGGACAAAAATGCAGTTGCAACTATCTCGCCGATAGTTGCGGTCAAAAACATATATTTAACGATCATGGTTTTATAACTGATACTATATATAATGTAACATTATATACGTATAGTGTCAATAGAAACACGTAGATTTGTAGAAAATATATTACAATATATATATGGAGGAAATGGAGTAACAAGATGCAAGACATGCACAATATTCTAGAAACAATAGTGTTAGCTATTGTGGAAATACTTTGTTCAGAAAAAGCTAAATCTGCGATCATGTCGCAGCCTTACGTTTTTACTGCAATTAAGGTCAATATTAGATTTTTGACTGTTTTGCTGATAGCGAGTATCGCTTTCATCTTCTGGATAGCAATAGCCGTAATGATTCCCGTATTTGCGAGGATAATCATACTTTTATTGCCAACTACTATAGTTGCGATAACTGGGGTTATGCTTGCATTTTTTGCTCTAATCTTTGCAAAAAGTTTTCTAAAAAGCTTTCAGGAAAAAGGTGTAGCTATATCATCTACAGCTACATATCTCATCGAAGAAAGCAATCCATCTCTAGAAGCAGAGGAGTATACTCTTTCTCTTCTTAGAGAGCAAACAATTGAACAGTTAAGAAACTTAATTACTCAATTAAATAGTTCGGGGGGAGAACAGATACAAATTTCTCCTCACAACAACAAGAATCAATTGATTCATAAAATCATCAACCATCAACGAGGAAGTAAAAATGAGTGAAGAAACTTCTAAATCAGAGGAAAATGCTGATAATGCCGATCAGAAATCTTCAGAAGAAAAAGCAGAAGCACCAACCTCGGTAGAGTTTGAACTGAGCAAAGAAGAAATTGATCAATTCGTGGTTCCTTTGGCTCAAGCAGTAGATAAATTCCTGCAAAGATAACAAAAGATCGCTAGGATTTCGTGCCTAGCGATCGCATTACACTTCAAAAAGGATAAAACTATGGATGACACAAAGCTAACCACAGTCAATCTGCTTTTAGAATCCGATGTTGGTACAGCAGCATGGGAGTGGGGTACTTCATCTGACACAGGTGAAACGTATCCCATATTTCTCTTAAAAGTGTTTCCTGGCGAAGCTAATACTTTGATACCCTTGATTCACATCAAAGCTATTACTATTGCTCCGAGATTTTTAACGGAGCCTGTCGCCTTGGTCATAGTTCTATACTCAATTGGTGATTCAGATTATCTTTACGAAACCTGGATTAATCACTATTCAATCGAACTGCCTTCTCCATTTGTAAAATTGGTAGAAATGGAAAAATTGCACTTTGCAATTTATGAAGAAAGCCCTACACCACAGAGAATTATTACAATTAATAATTCTGCCAATTGGCAAACAGCATTGACATCTGTCAGCCAATATCAAAGCTGGTCGATGGAAGCTTTTAGTACAGCAAAAGCAACTTGTTGTCAAAAATATAGTAAACAACAGCTTTGGCAATTGTGCTAGTAAAATGACGGATATATATTAATATATATCCGTCATTTTTTTGTGTTTATATGGTTACAAATCCTTTGACACCTACTAGTAAAGCGACAGCTTTACCTGTCGCATACACTTACCCCACCGATCCGAGGACAGCTAATAGCGTTACTACAGCCAAAAAACCCGATCTAGAATATCAAAAATCCACTCTGACAAAGCAAGAGCGTGAACCCTGGAGTAGAGATTACAGTCCTTTGCAAATACGTTTTCTCACTGGAGCTTACAAGGATCAGTTATTGGAAGTTGGATTTAATATCAAAGAATTAGCTACATCCCAAAGTGCAGAGTGGGAAAAAGGGAAAAATCAATCGATTCGAGTTGGACATAACTTTGTGTCCATTTCTCCACGCACATTTAATTTGACCTTGGAATTCTGGTCGTTGAATGAAGATATTCAGCAGTTGGTGGAAAACACAGCGCATCTACATGAAATAACCGATAATTCTGCAACTCCCCCAAAGTTACAATTTGCCTTTGGCAGTACCCTAATTGACCCTTTAATCTGCACTTCTTTTAACTTTAAATACGATACCCCACTCCCCAACAAAAAAGGGATGCGGCATGGTACAGTCGATCTAGTTTTCGAGCTTGATGCTGGAGCCGGAACAAAGCACCAATTAGCTCCGCCGCTTGCCTCTACCCCTTTAGGCGATTACAAACAGCAAACAACTCGTGCCGAACGACAAAAAAGAGGCATAATAAATAACGCAAAAACGCAATTAGCGCCATGCTTGTCGCCAGAAAGCAATGCTGCAATTGGATCTATCTTTGAGGAAAATAGACTAGGAGATCCCACAGCGATCGCCAATTTACCATCCGACACATTTATAAATTTAGCTTTGGCTGGTAGCATCTCCAAAGAAATATTAGGCAGGATAGAAATTCAAGAAAAGCTGAAGAATGATTTAGCTGAAAGACTGGCAATCAAAGAAGAAGGAGTTGGGCAAAATAAACAGACCTTGAAATCAGCGATTATCAGTGGTGACGCTTCATCTTTACCCGCAGAATTTACCGAATCACAAACAATATCTTACGAATCACCGGAAGGTAAACCTCTGACGAAAACCGAGAGCCTATTCGAGCAAATATCTGGCGATTATCAAAGCATATTAACTGCCATTCAAGAACAAAAACTTGATAGCTCTAGCCCGATTTTCAGTACCAAAAATAGTACAACAGCAATTCAAAGAGTTAACGCGATCGGTAAATGTGGCATAAGCCTAAGAAGGTTGGGCGCTCCGAAGGTAACGGATGTCCAAGGGAGCAATGCTGCTTTACTCGCTGGCATCAATAACGCGATCGCTTTAGCTAAAAATGACGAAGAGATTAAGACTATATTTAATTTAGCAAGCAACACTCCAGAAACAGTAATTCGCAAACTTAAGAATTCCCAACCATACAAAACCAAAGAGGATTTTCTCCGAGATGCCTCCTACAACAACTTGGGAATTACAGGAGTTGTTCTCTGGAGCAGTTTTTCCAAGCACGAGAGCGGCGTACTCGCCGATGTCAATGCTTTGATCACCAAAGAAGGGGTTACAGATGACGAAATTAAAAAACAGTTTGGCGTCGATGACAAGCAATTGGTTGCCCTGAAAAATGGCGGGAAACCATTCCTTACTAAGGAAGATTTCTTAAAAGCTGTATCGAAAGAATCTAAGGAAAACCCTTTGAATGGCGGTGGGAATAAAATTTGGCGCGATTTCCAACTCAATAAGTCCACCTAGCTTGACCACCACCATATAAGTGGCGGCAATCAATATGCGTGAATCCATCCCCCTTCGCTACCCCTCCAGGCCAAGTAGCCCTCAGCTTCGCCGTCAGCTTGCTGTATTCAGAGCCACCGAAGTGAAAATCGACTGCCCTACCATAAAGGTGTTGGCTGTTTTTGGCTTTAATTGCCTGTAAGCGAAACCAACTTGTAATTGTCCATTTTTTCTGACCGCTTTCTTTCGTTAGCTGTGTGATGATTTTAGCGATCGTCACAATACTGGCCATGATTTCTTTATTCTTGGGCACCCTAGAGCCATTTTTCGTTGCGTCTGCCCAAGTATAAGGACAACCCGGAAAGATGGGATCGCCAAGTTTGACCGAACCCCACTCTGGAGCTTCAATGATTCCTGTGGGATGTTGTTTGACCTCGCCAGGACTAACCACTGTTGCTCCAATAACCTGCTTGTTATTCACATCCCAGCCTTGAACAGTTATCGCCCCAAACCCCGACTGTAAATGCAAATTTGTCCGTTTGTAAACAATTGGATTTCCAATGAAAACAGAGCGATTGCCTTTATAGTCCAAAATAACACCTGTTGGCTTCCCAGCCCCAGGTGCAACCGAAGTCAGGGTATTCCCAGAAGCAACTAAAACATTACCCCGCAAGGCAGCATCTGTTTCTGCTGCGGCCATTTGAGTTTGCTGGAATTGCACATCACCCTGTTTTTGTAAATTTACCCCAGAGCTTTCAAATTTCAATTTATCCGACTCTTTGGCAAAGGTTGCCGCCAAAGATTGATTTTTGCTTTTATCTTTTGATGCCAATGGAGCAACAGCAGCAGGTTTTGTGGCAGCGGCGACTGGCTGTGCAGATAGGGGATTAGTTTTTGGAGTAGCAGTTACTGGTTGTGCAGGTAAAGGAGTAACAACTGTTTCAGCAGCGATCGCGTCCGATCCCGTTTGTTGCAAAGAGTAACTAGGATCGATGGCTTCTACTATAGTCCCATCGGGAAACTTCCTACCGACTGTAAAAACTTGCCCAACAAACTTATTCTTGCGATAGCCTTCAACAAACCCCAATTCAATTTCGATATTGTCCAATTTTTCAATTTGCAAACGAAACTTATCGTCGGGATCGTGAATAACAAATTTCACCGTAGCGTGTTGGTGACTGGAAAGAATCAAGCATGGTTCGCCTAAAATCTCCCCTTTCAAAGAATCAAATATGAGAATTCGCGGTGTGTCCGGTTCGTTCGGTTGGGATTGGGCAAGAAATTGTTCGGAATGATTCTCTTTGGTGACTTTAGTAAGATCGCTAGAAATTGCCTGAGCAAAACCAGTATCTTTAAAAGTACTATCTGAAAAACCAAATTGAGATTTATCCGGGGACAAGGGATTAACGGAGAACAAGCCACTTGTAGTAAAAGATTTGTCTGCAAGCTGAAGGGGATTAGCCTGAGTACTATAAGTGGTGTTACTTGCCGGGGTAGGAGTACTTTTCCCGCCAATCTTGACTCTAAATAAAGTCTTGTTTCTTTCATCTGAAAGCTTATCTGCTTTTTTGGGTGGTTCTAGTGATTGTGATTGAGTTTTAGCTGTCTGGTTTTGAGACGCAGGAATTAATGGGGTCGTTTTTTCGTTCAT